>CAMWPK010000006.1 GCA_947176115.1 uncultured Clostridia bacterium | reverse complement strand
ATTAATAGGAGATAATATGAGTATTTTAGTTAGCGGAGGCGCCGGATATATAGGTAGCCATACAGTTATCGAATTGATTGAAAACGGTTTTGAACCAATAATAGTAGATAATCTTTGCAATAGCAAAAAGATTGCAATTGAGAGATTGGAGAAAATCACCAACAGGAAAATCAAATTCTATCAATACGATTTGTGCGATATTGAAAAGCTACGAGAGGTATTCAAAGCGGAAAAAATCGATGCGTGTATTCACTTTGCCGGTCTTAAAGCGGTGGGAGAATCATGCCATAAACCGCTTGAGTATTATCAAAACAATCTTATTAGTACTCTAAATCTCATTCAGGTAATGAGAGAGGCAGGTTGCAAAAACCTAGTTTTCTCCTCCTCTGCCACCGTGTACGGTCAACCAAAGAGCGTGCCCATATCAGAGGACTTCCCTCTTTCCACGACCAATCCTTACGGAACTACAAAGTTATATATAGAAGGTATACTCAAAGATATTTATAAAGCCGACAATTCTTTTAATATTGCCTTGCTTAGATATTTCAATCCTATCGGAGCGCATAAGAGCGGACTTATAGGCGAAGACCCCAACGGTATTCCCAACAACCTTATGCCCTACATTACGCAAGTGGCTATCGGCAAATTGCAAAAACTCAGCGTATTCGGCGACGACTACCCCACGCACGACGGTACCGGCGTTAGAGATTATATCCACGTACTCGATTTGGCTCGCGGTCATATATTGGCTCTTAAAAAACTTATGAGCGGAAGCGGACTTGTAATATATAATCTTGGTACAGGCAAGGGATATAGCGTACTCGATATGGTAAAGGCCTTTGAAAAAGCCAGCGGAAGAGCCGTGCCTTACGTTATTGCGCCCAGAAGATCTGGAGATATTGCCGAGTGCTACGCGTCTACTGCGCTTGCTAAGAAAGAATTGGGCTTTGAGTGCAAGTATGACTTGAATGATATGTGCGAAGACAGTTGGAGATGGCAAAGCCAAAATCCCAACGGATACGGAGAATAAAAATGGCGCGTCCTAAACTAAAGACAAAATCTTTTTCCATTCGTACCCTTAGAGAATGGGGTATATTGGCAATTGATCTTCTAACCGTTACCATATGCTATTTGGGAGCGGTAGTTCTTTCGCAAGCCGGAGTGCTTTCAAAAAATTATTTTCCTACAAACGTACCTCTTTTGCAGATATTGAGAAGCGCTTTTATTTGTCTGCCAATGGTACTGATAATTTTCTTCCTGTCATTTTTGGTATTCAGAGTATTCAAAGTCGTATGGCGATATGCAAGAGGAAGAGATTATCTGCGTATAGTCGGCGCTTGCGTCGTAGGCACAATACTCTTTGCGCTTTTGGATCAAATAGCTAATCTTATCAAAATCGACTCCCCTAACGGCAACAAGCAGATTATTTATCCCGCGTATTTCATGCTGGGCTTTTTCACAACTGCTACTATAGTCATATTCAGAATGATATATGAATTTATATACGCAAGACAGAGGGACAAGCTGGAAACCGTAAAGCGTAAGCGTACTATGATTATCGGCGCAGGATATACTGCAAGCGCGATACTTGAAGAGATTTCAAGAGGCGACAGTATATACGATCCTATTTGTATGATTGACGACGATCCTGATAAAATCGGGAGAATTATCAATGATATAGAGGTCGTAGACAATACGAAGAATATCAACGTAATGGTTCAGAAATATGCTATCGATGTCATCATATTCGCTATCCCCTCTTTGGGTGGCGAAGCGCGTCAACGTATTCTTATAGATTGTAACGCTACTAAATGTCAAGTCAAAGTCTTGCCGTATATGAGCGAAATGATTGACAATATCAATATTACCAAGCAAATGCGCGATATCAATATCGCTGACCTGCTAGGCCGTCAACAAATCACCTTTGACGACGTCGGAGTGGCAAGTTATATCTACGACAAAGTCGTAATGGTCACGGGCGGTGGCGGTTCTATAGGCTCGGAGCTTTGCCGTCAAATAGCAAAATATAAGCCAAGACGTATAGTAATCGTAGACGTGTATGAGAATTGCGCTTATAATATCCAACAAGAAATGCTTCGCAACTACGGCAAAGATTACGACTTGCACGTGGAAATCGTATCTATCACCGATTACGACAAAATGGACGAGTTGTTTGCTGAGTTCCGTCCGCAGATTATCTTCCACGCGGCGGCGCACAAGCACGTGCCATTGATGGAAACAGTTCCCGAAGAAGCTGTCAAAAATAATATCTTCGGAACTTACAACGTGGCTCTGCTCGCAGATAAACACAAAGTTCAGAAGTTTATAATGGTATCTACCGACAAAGCCGTAAATCCAACCAACGTTATGGGCGCGACAAAGCGTTGTTGCGAAGAGATCGTGCAAATGATGGCGCAAAAAGGATCTAAGACAGAGTTCGCCGCAGTGAGATTCGGCAACGTTCTCGGTAGCAACGGCTCGGTTATTCCTCTCTTCAAAGAGCAGATAGAAAAAGGCGGTCCCGTTACGGTAACCCACCCCGACATCATAAGATATTTTATGACGATACCTGAGGCTGTCAGCCTAGTACTCCAAGCAGGTACTTTTGCCCATGGCGGTGAGATATTCGTGCTTGATATGGGTAAGCAAGTCAAGATTGTTTCGTTGGCGGAAAACTTGATTAAACTTATGGGATACAAGCCGTATACCGATATTGATATAGTATTTACCGGTCTTCGCCCCGGCGAAAAACTGTATGAAGAACTGCTAATGGACGAAGAGGGACTTAGAAAGACGGACAATGAAAAGATATTCATTGGTCATCAAGTGCAAATCGATATTCCCAACTTTACTGCAGAGCTTGAAAAGATGCGCAAGATATGCTTCACCAACGACAAGCATGCCGTCATAGAACAACTAAAAGTACTTGTGCCTACTTTCCGCCACGATTCGGCTTATCTTGAGAAAATCACAGAGCAAGCAAAACAATACCAAGCAGAAGTTCAGTCCAACTAAATCAATAGTGAAATTAAATATTTATAGAAAATAGAATATTGCCAAAGGATATTGGAAAAAAGTCCAAGTTAATGTTATAATATTTTCGATAAGAGGTGAATATGACAAATAACTTGAAGACTCCTTGGTCGGATAAAATTGATACGAGCGCGTATCCTCGCCCGCAGATGCGACGTCAAAGTTATCACTCGCTTGACGGCGATTGGCAATATAAGATTAAAAAAGGCAATTTAGATACTGCTATAGACGGCGACTTTGACGGAATAATTAAAGTACCGTTTCCCCCCGAAAGTATGCTTTCCGGTGTAGATAATTCTCGCTTGACAGACGGCTTTCTTCAACCTGACGAAGTTCTCATTTACCGCCTTGAATTTGCAAGACATGAAAAAGAAGGATTGGCAATACTGCACTTTGGCGCAGTAGACTATGAGTGCAAGGTATTTCTCAATGGGCATCTTGTAGGCGCTCATATAGGCGGATATACGGCATTTGAAATAGATATAAGCGAGTATATGCAAGAGCGCAACGTACTTGACGTTCTGGTAGTAGACCCATCTGACAGTATGCCTATAAGCCGAGGCAAACAAAAAATAAAGCACGGCGGAATTTGGTATACTCCTACGTCGGGAATTTGGCAGAGCGTATGGATAGAATACGTTCCGCAGATATATATTAAATCGCTTAAAATCACCCCAGACCTCGATAACTCCTTAGTAAATATCAAAGTCAACGCCAACGTCACTAGTGAAGCAAAGATAATTTTGCAAGGAAAAACTTACGCTACGCAAAACGGCGAAGCAGACGTACCTATAGAAAATCCGCGCGAGTGGTCGCCCGACGACCCGTACCTATATTATTTTGACGTCGTATGCGAAAATGATAAAGTAACAAGTTATTTCGCAATGCGTAAGTTCTCCATTGGCAAACGCGCAGACGGCAAGCCGTGTTTTATGCTCAACAATAAGCCTTGTTTTATGACGGGCATGCTCGACCAAGGATATTGGTCGGACGGACTTTACACCGCGCCTAGCGACGAGGCTTTGATATACGATATTCAACTTGCCAAGGATTGCGGTTTTAATACGCTCCGTAAACATATCAAAATTGAGCCTATGAGGTGGTATTATCACTGCGACAGATTGGGCATGATAGTATGGCAAGACTTCGTCAACGGCGGAGGCGATTACAACAAGTTGGCAATTCTCCTTCTGCCAAATATCGGTATAAATATTAAAGACGACAATTACGGCTTTTACGCTCGCAAGGATAAAATCGGCAAAGAACTGTATTATAAGGAAATGGACGAGGTAGTCAAACAGCTTTACAACTGTCCTTGTATTGCCTTATGGACGCCCTTTAACGAAGGCTGGGGACAATTCGACGCGCTTGAAGTATGCGAATACTTAAAGGAACTTGACAGCTCAAGACTTATAGACCACGCAAGCGGTTGGAGCGACCAAGGCGGAGATATCCGTAGCATACACAAATATTTTGTGAAATTCAAAATGCCACGCAGAGAAAAGCGCCCAGTTGTATTGAGCGAATACGGCGGATACGCATTAAAAGTCAAGGGACATACCTTTGTTGACAAAGCATTCGGATACGCAATGTATAAAGACCAAAAATCTCTTGATAACGCTATTTGCAAACTTTGGAAAAATGAGATCATCCCGGCAAAAAAACAGGGACTGTGCGCGACGATTTATACGCAAGTAAGCGACGTACAGAGCGAAGTCAACGGCATAGTTACTTACGACCGTCAAATAGTCAAAGTTGACGTAGTGGCGCTTAAAGCGCTTAACGACAAATTAGTAACTAAGTTCTGCAAGTAAATACGCAAACAAATCAGTAAGTATTCTTTTCTTCGGCAAACTTTATCTTGCCCTTTACGACCTTGCCGACGGCAAAAGTAAGAGGCATATAAAACGCTGACATTCTTCCCCACTTGATACTCTCTATCTTGCCGTAAGAATTGATACATGCCCCGCTGTCCGTAAACTTACAAAGCACGTATCTGCCCGTCGCGCAAGCAAGAGTTCTTGCGCAAGAAATTCTCTCAACGTCAGAGCAAGAAGAGTTCAGACAAAAGATATATCTACACCCCTTTAACGCGCCTTGCCAAAGCTGTGGATAGCAAATATCGCTGTCCACGAATACGCATACTTTGCCCCTTGAAGTCATATAAGAGCGCACGGTGGACGAACCCACGTAACCCTTTGGCGGAGTAATCTCGTCGCTCACTCCCATGATATGACCGTTGTCAATGACGCTTACGCTATTGAAAATTTTCTCGCCTATCTTGGCGCGCATAGCGACAACAATAATTACGCCTTTGTCTTTACTGTACTCTACTATGCCCCTTAAAATACTCGTCCTACCGCCCAATTCGGCAGGCATATCCACAAGTCCTACAACTTCTCTGGTGAAAAGCAAAATATCATTGGGAGAAATCATTGCGCCGTATTCTTCAACTACTCTATCGAATTCAATGTCGGAAAAACAAAAAATCATACTGCATTTTATGACAACGCGCAATAAATTGTGAGCATAAAATTATTTTTTATTAAATCTTGTACGAAGACTGAAATCGCCTATGCAAAATACAATGATTATTTCATGGATTTTAATATAACTATTAAAGCGCTCTTTTGTTCATTTGTAAGCGTCGATATTTTGCGCTGAATCTCTAAATCAATATCGCTTTTATCCGTCATACCCTCGTCTGCAAAAAATTCCGCTAGCGTAATGCCAAACGCATTGCAAATCGCGCGTAAAGTAGAAATCTTGGGCTCTGCATTTCTCATATATAAGTTGTTCAGCGTAGACTGAGTAAGCATAGCTTCCATAGCTAGGTAATTTATAGACCATCCGCGCTCTATTCTTAATTTGTCAATTTTTTCAAGAACTGTCATCACTAATTAATCCTTTCCCTTTCTAACTCATTTTAACACTAAAAAGAGTTAATTAATAATTCAATATAGTTGACTACTTAACTCATTTGTGTTAGAATAATGATAAGAAATATATTCCTACTTTGGAAAAGGAGAACAAAATGCTACAATACAAGACAGTTTATATGCCCGGCACTACTACTAAAATCAAAAAGAGTGAATGGGACGCAGGATTTTCCAGCGCGCTTTTAGATTCCAGCGTAACTCCCTTTGGGCAAAAAATCAGCGAAGAGGCAAAGGGCGGATGGACGCTTCATTCTGTCGTCGCTCTTCCCATCAACATCACTCGCAAAAAGACTATTATTGAAATGATTTTCGGGTGGATACCTTTGCTTGGCAGTTGGATATGCCCGCGCCTTAACGAGTGCTACTTGGGCAAAAGCATGGAAGTTATATCGCTTGTTTTTGTAAAAGAGGTGGCGTAAAATGGCTACGCTCTGTAGATTTTGCGCTAAACTTAATATAAGTGACAGATGCGCATTTTGCGGAAACAGGCTTATAGGTATGCAATCGTCACTGACCAATTTGCTGACCTATGATACTGAGTTGAATTCTGAAAACGAATTGCCTAAAGAAGAGAACGATATTGTTGCCACCGTACAATCCTCTCCTGTTCAGATTGAACAAAGAAAGTCTAATGCTTTAGCTATTATAGGATTTGTGTTGTCTTTTTTGGGCGCATATTCTATTTTTGGATTGATACTCAGTATAGTAGGTCTAATTAAATCCAAAAATTTAGACGGAAAGGGAAAAGGCTTTTCAATAGCGGGAATAGTGATATCTTTGCTTATGATTGTAAGTTGTTTGGCGGTATTATTAACGGTGTTTGTTATTTTACCTGCCCTAGATTCTTAGCAAATCTTTAACGATATATAAATTTTGAAGTGCATAACGTAAAAAACTCTTGGATGTATTCTCCAAGAGTTTTTATATATTTAATCCAAACGATACGGCGTAACTTGGTATACGTAATAGTTGAGCCAGTTGTTGAAAAGAAGGTATGCTGTACTGCGCCAAGAAAGATTGATATTATAAAGTCCGTCGTCCTCAAAATAGTTGACGGGTCTTTGAATATCCAAGCCTTTATCAACGTCGCGCAGATATTCTTTCTTTAACGTCGTACGGTCGTATTCGCTGTGTCCCAAAAAGAAAAATCTCTTATTGTCAACACTCTTGATTACTGCAATACCGCATTCTTTACCGCTTGCAAGCGCTTTGAGGTCAGGAATACTTCTCAACTTATCCTCGTCTATATCTGTATGACGCGACATAGGAATATACATCTTGTCGTTCATACCTTTTAGCAAAGCGTCGTATTTATCTTCCGCATTGACTTCATATATGCCGAACAACTTGTTGGCGCGACTGTGTTTGTTTATTCCGTAGTGATAGTAAAGCCCCGCTTGCGCTCCCCAACAGATATGTATGGTAGACGTAACGTTGGTGTCCGACCACGCCATAATCTCGCTCAGTTCTTTCCAATACGCCACTTCTTCAAAGCCCATATGCTCAACGGGCGCGCCCGTGATTATCATACCGTCAAAATGCCTGTCTTTTATCTCGTCAAAGACCTTATAGAACTTTTGCATATGGCTTTGAGGAGTATTCTTTGAAGTATAAGTATCCATATTGACAAGCGTAACGTTGATTTGCAACGACGAATTGCCAAGCAGTCGCATAAGTTGCGTTTCCGTATCAATTTTGGTAGGCATGAGATTGACAATCGCAATCTCTATGGGTCTTATATCTTGGCTTACCGCCCTCTCATTTGGCATAACAAAGATTTTCTCTTTGGCAAGCACGTCAAAAGCCGGCAAGTCCTTTGGTATTACTATTGGCATACTAACTCCTTTTGCAATCTACTTGCAAAACTTTATCTTTATTTATCCAGACTGTCCAACGCTTGTTTTACGTCTGCTATGAGGTCGTCGATATTCTCTATTCCCACTGAAAGACGTATGAGCTCTGGCGATACCCCTGCATTGGCAAGTTCTTTGTCGTTCATTTGTCGGTGCGTTGCGCTTGCCGGATGCAGACAGCAACTGCGCGCGTCTGCAACGTGCGTTTCGATAGCAATTACTTTGAGATGCTTCATCACTTCTTCTGCGGACTTTCTACCGCCCTTGACGCCAAAGCTCAAAACTCCGCAAGAGCCGTTGGGCAAATACTTCTTGGCAAGTTCGTATCCCTTATCGCCCTTGAGATTTGGATAAGTTACCCACGCTACTCTCTTGTGGCTTTGCAAAAATTCAGCCATTTTCAAAGCATTGGAACAATGCCTTTCCATTCTCACCGCAAGGCTCTCCAGTCCGAGGTTGAGTATGTATGCGTTTTGCGGAGATTGAATCGAACCGAAATCTCTCATTAACTGAGCGGTAGCCTTGGTGATAAAAGCTCCGCCAAGTCCAAATCTCTCTGTATAAGTTACGCCGTGATAGCTCTCGTCGGGAGTGCAAAGACCTGCAAATTTGTCAGGATACTTTGTCCAATCAAACTTACCGCTGTCAATGATTGCTCCGCCTACGCCTGCCCCGTGTCCGTCCATATACTTGGTCGTGGAATGCGTAACTATGTCGGCGCCCCATTCAAAAGGTCTGCAATTTATCGGCGTAGCAAAAGTATTATCCACAATAAGCGGTACGCCGTGCGCATGCGCTACCTTGGCAAATCTCTCTATATCGAATACGACGATTGCAGGATTGGCAATAGTTTCGCCAAATACCGCCTTGGTATTGGGTCTGAACGCCTTTTCAAGTTCTTCGTCAGAGCAGTCGGGCTTGACGAAAGTAAAGTCGATGCCCATTCTCTTCATAGTGACGGAAAAAAGATTGTACGTCCCGCCGTAAATCGTAGACGATGCAACAATGTGGTCCCCGCAACCTGCGATATTGAATATCGCATAGAAGTTGGCGGCTTGTCCTGAAGAGGTCAACATTCCTGCGCTTCCGCCCTCGAGCTCGCAAATCTTTTGAGCAACGTAATCATTGGTCGGATTTTGAAGACGGGTATAGAAGTACCCGCTCTCCTCAAGGTCGAATAGCTTTGCCATCGCCTCGCTTGTATCATACTTAAAAGTCGTACTTTGAATTATAGGCACCTGTCTTGGCTCGCCATTGCCGGGTTTGTATCCGCCCTGTATGCATATCGTTTCTATTTTGCTCATTTTGCATCTCCTATTTAACTTATAATTTATATTGTAGATATTTCTCAACTTTGCTACGGTCGAAATGACGTTTTAGCGATATTCCTTTACCGCTCTGTCTATCTGTCTTTTTGCTTCTCTATCTGCGATAGATTTGCGCTTGTCATGCAATTCCTTACCCTTGGCAAGCCCTACTTCCACCTTGACTAAGCCTTGACGGAAATAAATCTTGGTGGGCACTAAAGTATACGACTTCTGCGTAACCGCCCCACGCAATTTGTCTATCTCTTTTTTGTGCAGAAGCAACTTGCGAGGACGCTTTGCATCGACGTTGAAATAACTTCCTTTCTCATAAGGCTTGATGTGCGCGTTCATTAAGAACACTTCTCCGCCTTTGACTATGCAAAAACTGTCCTTTAGATTGACCTGTCCTTGCCTTATTGACTTGACTTCGCAACCGACTAGCGCAATGCCTGCCTCATAGGTATCTTCTATGAAGTAATCGAAATATGCTTTTTTGTTGTTGTCGATTATCTTAATTCCGTCAGCCATAATTGCTCCTTACGTCATTATAACATATATGTCCTTTCATAACAAGTAATATTTTCGTATCTTTGCGTACCGTGTTTGGACCAAGCCTAAAATGGCGGATTTTGATGCAAAATAAAAATCGCCCTTGGAAAACCCCTCAGGCGATTAACTTTGTCATTTTGTAGATACTCTTACTTTTGGATAAAAGTGATGAAGAAGAAAAGCGCGAGTACTGCTAAAACTACTGCAAACGCAATCGTCAACTTCTTCAAGATACTTTCCTTTGACCTTGCCTTATTCTTCTTGGCATAAGAGTCCGTTTCTTGACCGCCGAGGACGCCGATATTTTCATTCTGTGGCTTTTGCATCATTATGACTACTACCTCTGCAATACCGAGTACTAGACACAACGCCAATATTAGCGGGCGAAGCCAGTCTGTTATATTAGGTTGGAAGATTGCCTCTCCCAGCAACATTATATAGTTCATTTTTTACCTCCGTCGATATGACTGCCATAATATAATAACACATCAATTCCAAAAAGACAACGATTTTAACAAAAAATTCTCACATAAAAATTATCGCCCTCATAGTATGGGATATAAGCGTTTTGAAAAGGAGTTAAATATGGAAGACATTAAATGCGCGCTAGACACCCCCTACCCACAAGTGAGAGGAACTTGCTCTCATCGCGATTTGAGAATGATTATGGACTTGTACTCAGGTCGCGAAGGCGAATTGACGGCAATCACACAATACCTATATCAACATTACCTCACAGACGGTATTGACGAAAACATGGCAAATCTCTTGCTCAAAATTTCCAAGACGGAAATGATGCATCACTCACTGCTTGGCGAAGCAATCGTCAAAGTGGGCGGAGATCCTATCATGGGCGGTAGTACTTGCTTTTGGTCTGGCTCTAATCTCAACTATACGCAAAATCCAATTTGTTTCTTGCAAAATAATATTTGCGCCGAACAGCAAGCAATTTGCAACTACCGCAGAGTCGCTTCCTGTATCAACAACGCGTCGCTAAGCGAACTGTTTTTGCGTATTGCTCAAGACGAGGAATTACATATCAAAATTTTCAATGACTTGCTTGAAAATTTAGGCAACTAGTTTTTCTCCATCAATCTCTGTTGCTTAAGCCATATTCCCATCATACACTTTTGCGGTAATAACTTGGCTATGACGCGCGACATCTTGACGTAAAGTCCGTAGACGGAAATATCTTTTGACTTCTTTGCGTCCTTAATAGCCTTTTTTGCGACTACTTCGGGATAGACTATATGAGGGAATACTCGCGTTCCCTTTTCGCCCTTGACTATTGCCCTCTCGATAAGTCTGGTCTGCATCCACCCCGGGCATACCGCCGTAGCGACTATTCCTTTGCTCTTTAGTTCTACGTTTAAGGCTCTCGTGTAATTGCGAACAAAGGCTTTTGTCGATGAGTATATATTTTGATACGGCAATGGCTGGAAGGACGCTTGCGACGCCATATTTATTATATGCGCGCCCTTCTCCATATACGGCAGACATATAAGTCCCATCGAAACAAGCGCGTTTACGTTGAGATCTATCATATTTATAGACGTGTATCTATCTATACCGCCATAGTCGCAAAACTTGGCGTAGCCTGCGCAGTTGACAAGCCACTTCACGTTGACGTCCTCGCTTGAGATAAGCGCTTCGATTATGTCAAGATTTCTCCTGTCCGTTAGGTCCATGGAAAATATTCGTACGCGTTCTTTATCAAATTCTTTGACTTCTTTCAATCTTTCATCATTGCGACCTATCGCCCACATCTCATCTATGCCGTCCTCTTTCAAAAGCAAGCCCACAAATTCCTTGCCTATTCCGCTACTTGCGCCCGTGACTATTGCTATGTTCTTCTTATCCATAATCTTACCTCGTTATTTTCTCAATATGATTATTGACGAATAAACAAATAATATCCATTATATAAGTTGTATTGTATGTCATTTGAGATACTTGGCTACGCTAGAAATGACATAGGAGTATCGAAATTACAAAATACTCCCTTCTCGTTGAGAGAAAGGAGTATTACGACTAATAAGTTAACTTTAATTTAATAATTTATCAATAACTATATCAAAGAGATTATTGCGCTCTGCAACTTCTCGTTACGCTCGACACTCTTTTGTTTGCTTTCGGCTTTGGTAGAAACGTAGATTTTGAGCTTTGGCTCTGTTCCGCTTGGACGTATGCAAAGCCATTCGTCGTCGCCAAACTCGTATTTTATTACGTTGGCGCTTGGCAAGTCCGTCATCTCAATTCTGCCGTCTTCAAAGTATTTGACCATGCCTGCTTCCAAATCAAGTTTGCTAATCATAGGCACGCCTGCAACTTCCGTCAAATCGGTATCTTTGAACTTCTTCATAATGTTGGCCATCTGTTCCATACCGTCTAAGCCCTTGAACGCAATAGACTTACTGCTCTCTACAAAATAGCCGAACTTGTCAAACAATGAGTTGAGCTTCTCATAAAGCGTAGTTTTTTTATAGGTATAATAGCAAGCCATCTCAGCAAAGAGCATACTTGCTACGACAGCGTCTTTATCTCTCGCGTGCGTACCCGAAAGATATCCATAGCTCTCTTCATAACCGAACATAAAAGTATGCTTGCCGTTGCGCTCCCACTCTTTTATCTTTTCGCCGATAAACTTAAAGCCTGTCAGCACGTCGTACACCGTCGCGCCGTAGCTCTTAGCTATCTTGTCTGCAAGACGCGTGGTAACAATCGTCTTGACTACTGCGCTATTTTTAGGTAAAGTTCCCTCTTCCTTATGACGTAAAAGTACGTAGTCCATAAGCATTGCGCCAATCTGATTTCCGTTGAGGAGCATAAACTCGCCCTTATCGTCCCTAATTGCGATACCCATTCTGTCGCTATCTGGGTCGGTGCCTATGACGATATCGCTACCCAGCTTGTTGGCAAGGTCAATACCCATTTTGAGCGCGTCAGGTTGTTCGGGATTGGGAACTGCGACTGTAGAAAATTCCGTGTCGGGATACTTTTGCTCTTCAACAACGGATACGGAAATTCCCATTTTAGCAAGCATAGTCGTCACGGGTATAAAACCTGAACCGTGAATAGGCGAATAGACTATTTTAATATCCTTACCCACTTTCTCTACCGCTTCTTTTGAAAGCGATAACTTTGATAAAGCGTCGTAATACTTATCGTCCAAACTCTTGCCGATAACCGTTATGTGCTCGCTCAAGGCAAAGCCGTCCTTGCCTTCTATCTCCTTATGGCAAGTAGTCTTAACGTCCTCTTTTGCCAGACCAAAGTATGGCGTGTCTTGAATAAACTTGACTACGCCCGCGGTTGCCTCCGGCGACATTTGCGCTCCGTCCTCGCCGTATACCTTATATCCGTTGTACTCCTTGGGATTGTGGCTTGCGGTAATCATAATACCGGCGATACAATTAAGTTCGCGTACAGCAAAAGAACACATAGGCACAGGTCTGACGTTCTCAAACAAAGATACTTTTATGCCGTTGGAACCAAGTACTCTCGCTGACGTCAATGCAAATTCAAAGGACATACGCCTCGTATCGTAAGAAATAACTACGCCTCTCTTTGCTTCGTCCTTTCCAAGCGAATTGATATAGTCGCTCAGTCCCTTGGTAGCTCTTGCCACTGTATACTCGTTCATATTGGAAATGCCCATACAGATAGTTCCGCGCATACCTGCCGTACCAAACGCCAAAGGCAAAGTAAATCTTTCTTTGATTTCCTTCTCGTCGGATGCTATCTCCAATAGTTCTTTCTTCTGTAGCTCGCTTACGTTGTTAAGCCATAGCTGGTAGTTATCTTTATACATATATACCTCTCTTGCCGTAAGACGGCGAATTATATTTGAAATTTGTTATTTTGAGCGCTTGCCGTCACTTCTTCCCTCTTACCTCTTACTTCTTCACTCTTCCTTACTCTCTATCCTCGTCAAAATACGTAGCCATAATATCGGCAATGTGTACGAGCGTAGCGAAAGGGAATTGCGAAAACGCTTTGCTTATGGAATAATCTCCGCCAATCACGCGTTTATCAAAACCGCCCATATGCCAATTAATCGCCATCGCCTCTTCTCTGGTAAGACGCATAAATCCGCTTATCATATACACTGACTTTTCGCCGTGTCCGTAAGGAAGTTTTTCGTCAACTTGGAAGTACGGCACTTGTTCCCAAGTACCAAATTCGTTCTTTTGATTACGAAGCGATACCTTGTAATAGTCCACCTTGCACAAGTCGTGCAAGAGCGTGGAGATAGCAATGCTTTCCGCCGAGATATTCTTGAAAAGCGAATTTTCCTTTTTATTCTCCGCTTCTACGAGTTCCACCGCCCTGTCATATACGTTGAGCGAATGGTCGCATAGACCGCCCGTAACCGCATTGTGGAACTTAGAACTTGCAGGCGCTACGAAGAAGTCTGTATCGCAAAGCCACTTGAGAAGCTTGTCACTTCCCTCTCTCTTGATATTCTCCTCGTATATCTTGATAAATCTCGCCTTGTTGAGTTCTATGTCTACCATAATGACCGCCTTGAATTTAGTATTTTTATTATACATTTTCAAACAGCAAAAAGTCAACTGTCAACCTTTAATATTTAAGTATGTTATATAGAATTGTCCAATTAAAAAATGCAGGTCATTGCCTGCATTTTTACGCGCCTATTGACGAAGGTTGATAAATCTTATCAAACCATGGGAAATTGCTATCATTGGGAAGTTGAGAATTGTCGTCTTGCGTAGGCTTCTTGCGAATTATCTTGCCTTGCACGGGCAAGTAATTGTCCTTTCTTAACTCTTTTTGGAATATTATCTTACCGTCCTTAACGTACTCGATAATAGCTCTTGACTTATAGCCTACGGCGCTCTTTTGAGCGACGGTATATTCGCCGTCAGCGTCGCGTTGCACTTCGCCAATCAATTCCTCCGACCACTCGACGAGAGGCAAAGGCGGTTGTAAAACTTCAGTGATTTCGCTACGCAAATTTATCTTATACGGCAATGGGTGTCCGTATACGTCAAAATAAACCTTTTTATTCTTAGTATAACCGTTGACGATTACGTCATAGTCGCTGTCGTTGAGAAGCACCAAATCTATAAACTCGCTGACGGTAGCGTCTTGCGATAGACCGCAATATGACGACGGCAAAGAGTGGGACTTTGCCGACTTCGCGGTCATTCCCGCTCTTATCCAAGCGTTGTAGAGCGTAGTAGATACTTGACAAACTCCACCGCCCACGCCTTGAGTATACTCGCCGTTGACGATTACCTTTGCGTTCTTGTATCCTCTCTCTTCACTACGCAATCCCACTACGGTATTAAATGATAGCGTTTCGCCTCTCTTGACTACAATCCAACAAAAGTTACTGCTCGCCAACGCTACGTTGTGAGCGCGCTCTTCTTTAGAAGTCGAATAATCGGTGCTAAAAGAACTGATAAGTTGCATTTTAGGAGAAAAGCCGTAGGGATTGGGACTGCTCATTGCTTGAGCGCTCTGCATATTCTGTCCTGCGTATAAGAATACACCGCCTGCTGTAGTAGTTACTAAGGCGATACAAAAAATAAATAAAAATATGCAGATATTTATATTCCTACGGCTTTTCACAATAATATTTTGTGAGCATGGAATAAATATATTCTGCATAATTTTGGTAAGAATAAAGACTAACCAGGTTGCTGTCCGTCATGGGCTTGCCATTGGCAATCCGTAATTTGCATATTGGAGAATATCGCCTTAAAAGAAGAATCTTCCGGAGAACAAGCGTAAATGCCAAACTTTATTTTCCCCTTACCTTTGCTCATATGGCATATTCGCATTTGATTGAAAGTTACTCCGTCTGTCGAACATTCAATACGATAATCGTCTTCTCTTCGACTTAACCGATACCACATTGATTTTACGGAAGCGTCTATAACGGTCGTAGCCCAGTCGGAATAACCGCCGTTGGTTACTACGCTCCCCAGATGTTGATAGGTATCGTTTTCGTATTCGACAGAAGCCTTCAACCAGTTTTCACTATCTAGATACATTACTATACCGCACTGATCGAATCTGCGCTTACTTTCGTCAAACTGAGTTTTGACAACAAAGCTGAAATATTTTTCCTCCGTTTGGATTTGCAATACCGGCGCATTGTCATTTTGAAAATGATAATACGTTCTCTGCCATAAATCCGTATGAGGCTTGGTAATTATCTCTATATCGTCCTCTTTAATTGTATAATCTAACGGTTTTCTAGTCCATTCAAGAGCTTTTATGTCCATAGATTATCCTCCTAAGCAAATTCCAAATTAATTGATTTGACTGTATCGTATAATTCCTTTGGCGAACTTACAATAATCTTCGCTCCCGCTTGGACGAGCTGTGCATGAGTTCTAAATCCCCAGTCTACCGCTATCAAAGTCATTGCGCAATTACTTGCAAACTCGCAGTCAACTTCGCTGTCGCCTACGTATATTATGCCGTCGCTTGCAAGATTATTTTCCTGACAGGCAATATCAAATAAATCTCTATTGGGCTTGGCGGGAATATCGTCGCGAGAGCCGTATACCCCGTCGAATAAATCGCCGAAAAACTTCCTAGCCAAGTCCTTTGTCGCGCCGTCGTATTTATTGGAAATCAATACAAGTTTGTAACCCTCTTGCTTTAAGTTATGCAAAAGCTCAAGTATGCCGTCAAACGGCTTGGTAGTATCGGCTTTGTGCATATCGTAATATTCCTTAAAAATCTCTCTGCACTTATCAAGTTGCTCTTCGTCATTGCAATGCATAAGCTCGCGGAGCAAGTTGCGTATGCCGTGACCTATCGCCATACGCACGGTTTCTACGCTTTGCGTGGGATAGCCTAATTCTTTCAATGCGTAATTAGCCGACTTCGCTAGGTCGGGAAGAGTGTCCAGCACAGTGCCGTCTAAATCAAAAAATACTGCCTTTTTCATACGTACCTTATCTCTTATTAACTATTAACAACGCGTATCCGTCTTTTACTTCTATCTCGCAGTCTTTATCGAGCAATTCATTGCTTACGCCAATCGGAAAGTTATTCGTAAGCGTAGCGTCTGCAAGCGGATACTTGCCATTCTTGATATATACTCCCTTTGTCACGTCAAAAGAAAATAATGAAAAAATCTGTCCTTTACTTCCGCTGATTGTCTTTCTGCCCGTAATTACTTCAACTACGCAATCTTTGCCGATTAGTTTTACTTGAACGCCTTTTTTTGCAAAATCGTAAGCGCACTGAAGATTGGCGAGCGTGTGGTCAAGTCTACCGCCCAACGCTCCGTATACTACAAATTCGTCATAGCCTCTGCTCAACGCTTCTTCAAATGCGAGATACGTATCGGTATAATCCTTGATTGGATTGTGTCGCAAAGTAGCAATTCCCTCGGGAACGTACCCAAGGGAATCAAAATCGCCTACGGCGAGGTCTACTCGACACAAATCTTTTATATATGCGTAACCGCCGTCAACGGCAATTACGAAATCTTGCGTATCCACGCAAAACTCTTCCGAGGAGAATTCTCCACTGCATACAAGTACGCATCTCATAGATTACGCTTGCTCGCTCTCGTCTGCGCTTTGGCTCTTGGGCGGGCAAACTTGTCTAAACATTTTTTCAAGTTCTTGTTTGCTCATAAACTTAGGTACCGGATAAAGCGGATGCGCTTCGCTGTACGCTCTGTCAACCATCGTAGGCAAGTCTTTCTCTTCGACTACTCCCTCTATCTTTTCAGGTATGTTCATAGCCTTATTCATATCCTTGATAGCCTCAATAAAATTCTTTGCCTTTACCTCGTCGCTTTCGCCGTCAATACCGACTATGGTCGCAAGTTTAGCCAGTTTTTTGTAAATACTGCTACCAAACCAATCAAGTATATGCGGTAAGATAACCGAATTTGCCAATCCGTGCGGAGTGTGATAAAAACCGCCCATTGTATGCGCCATTGCGTGTACGTAGCCGACGTACGCTCTGGTAAACGCCGCGCCCGCATAATACGCGCCTTTCAGCATATTCTCTCTCGCTTCTAAATTCGCGCCGTCGTTGTATGCAGTAACGAGGTTGTCGAAAATGAGTTTTACCGCCTTTTCCGCGTCTGCCTTGGTCTGCTTGGTGTTGCCCTTGCCGATATAAGCCTCAACCGCGTGCGTCAAAGCGTCCATACCCGTCGTAGACGTGATATGCTTGGGAAGTCCCGTCGTCAACTTAGCGTCAAGCAAAGCGTACTCCGGAATGAGCGCATGGTCGTTGATAGCGTACTTCTCGTGCGTCTGCGAATTGGTGATTACTGCCGCCAAAGTAGTTTCGCTTCCCGTACCTGCCGTCGTAGGGATAGCCACCAACGTAGGAAGTTTCTTACCTACCTTTAGAATACCTTTCATCTGCGGAATTTGCTTCTTTGGCTTTGCTACTCTTGCGCCTACGGCTTTTGCGCAGTCCATAGACGAACCGCCTCCAAGCGCAATAATGCAATTACACTTCTCATCCTTGTATACTTGCAATGCCTGCTCTACTATATCAATCGTGGGATTGGGACATACCTCGCTGAAAACGGCGCAATGCAAACCTATCTCATTACAAGCGTCAATGATAGGCTGTGGCATACCAAGTTTCATGAGCATAGGGTCGGTGACGAGCAAAACGCTGTCAAGTCCCTTGTCTTTGATAAACTTGGGCAAGTCAGCTATACCGCCCTCGAACTTGAGAAGTTGAGGTTGGCGCCATTTCAAAAAAGGCGAAACAATATATATCGTCTTTTGATAAGTTCTGTACCATGCTTTTTGGAAAATATTCATAATTCTCTCCTTATATCGCAAACGCGAAAAATCTATGATTTAATTATATATTACTACGCCTATAAAAGTCAATTGATTACCGTATTACAAAAATTCGGCTTTAGACGAAAAAGTCATTGTTTTTCCGCTTATCGGGTGGACAAACTCAAGCGCGCAAGAATGCAGAGCCTGTCTGTCCAAACGCTTGCCGTTGGGGCAAACTATAGGCTTGGAGTTGGGATTGTACAACTTATCGCAACATAGCGGATAACCTAAATGCGAAATATGCACTCTTATTTGATGCGTTCTGCCCGTCTTTAATACGAACTTGGCGGAAAAATAGTCGCTGTACTGCTCCAATATCCGATACTGCGTCAAGGCGTTATCGCCACTTGGGACAACTTGACGGCGCAGACCTTCGCCGACGCGCTTTATCGGCAAGTCTATCTCTCCGCTTTTCTCTCCTACGAATACTCCACTGCAAAGCGCGACGTACTCTCTATGGATATGCTCCGCCGAAAGCATAGAATGCGCAAGTTGATTCTTGGCGACTATCATTAGCCCTGACGTATCTCTGTCAAGTCTATTGACGGGACGGTAGACGAAATCGCCCCAGATATTTGCCAAAGCATTGACAAGACACCTTCCGTAATGCGCTTTTACGGGAATGACCGCAATCCCTGCCGTCTTATCGATTACGGCAAGGTCTTCGTCCTCATAAACTATGTTGACGGGAATATCGAGTTTGGGTATCGGCGAAATATCTTCATCCACTAGATAAATGCAAAAGCTCTCGCCTTGCGACAGCGTATCAATAAGCCTTATGGGTATCTCTTCGCCTTCTGAAATTCTGCATACAAGCCCCATAGCTTTTCTCAGCGCAACGCATATGGACGAAGATATCCCCTTATACTTTAATATGTCCTCAACTTTGCCGTCAAAGGGCGCAACGTAGCAAATTCGCCTTTTCATTATTCGCCGTCCCATTGGTATTTGGAAAGGTCAACAATAAAATTTTCGTCGCACTCCACGCCTTCTTTAGCCAGCAATTCCGCTTGAACTTCTCTACCGCCAAAAGCAAACGCAGGCGCAAGTCCTCCAAACCTGTTGACAACTCTGTGGCAGGGAATTACCACGGGCGTAGGATTGACGTGCAACGCGTACCCAACCGCTCTTGACGAGCGCGGAGCGTTGAGTAATCCGGCAATCTGCCCGTACGTCGCAACTTTGCCCTCAGGTATCGCCTTGACGACTTCGTATACTTCTTCAAAAAATTTCATACTTACCTCGCCTTTATTATACAGTAAGCATAATTATAAGTAAAGTAGATATAAATTGACAAGCGCAAGATTATTTTGATATTATAATATAGCAAGGAGAAAAGCGGTGATTGCCCTATTGTATTTTTTTATAGCCTTGATATGCACTTTTGCGGGCGCGATTACGGGAATGGGTGGCGGTGTCGTCATAAAACCTGTATTAGACTTGCTTGGCGACTTTGACACCGCTTCAATCGGCGCATTGTCTTCTATAACGGTGCTTGCTATGTCATTGACGACTTTTGCCAGACAAGTGGGCAAAAAAAGACAGACGTCAATTGCAAAACTAATAGTCTTGGGAATATCTTCTGCGGGAGGCGGAGTTCTCGGACAGTATATCTTTGATCTTATGACCAAAGGCGCAACCAACGGACATACTATAAAGATAATTCAAAACTCCATACTGCTCTTTTTAATCGTATGCATATTCTTCTATATGCTTTTTAGAGAAAAAATCAAACCTCTACATTTGCAAAATTACGTATTTTATATATTGGTAGGTCTATTGCTCGGAGTGCTCTCGTCATTCTTGGGAATAGGTGGCGGACCTCTCAACGTAGCGATACTTATGCTACTCTTTGCAATGGAAATTAAGGAAGCGACCTTTGCGTCTATAGTTACGATAATGTTTGCGCAGATTGCAAAAGTCGTGACGATACTCGCAAGCGGAGGCTTTGGCGGATACGACTTGTCAATGCTCCCCTATATGGTCGTCGCGGGAGTTTTGGGCGGACTTATCGGTAGTTTCGTCGGCAAAAAAATATCCGGAAAATTTACCGTAGTAGCTTTTAATATTATGCAAATTGCCGTAATGATTATATGCGTTATCAATATAATAACAAATTCAATTGCCTTAAATTCATAAATGTATTGAAGTATAGTTCAACTTGTGATATAATACGAATATAGCATTTTTGCTTGGGGGATATTATGAATATAATTTTGTATTTCAGCGATCAACAACGATACGACACTATCAATGAAGCCGTGACGCCAAACATTGAGTCAATGGCAGACGATAGCATTTTCTTTGACAACGCTTTTACTTGCCAGCCTGTATGCGGACCTGCAAGAGCTTGCATACAAACGGGCGTATACGCCACGCAAAACGGGTGTTATATCAACGGCATATCAATGGACAAAGACAATGACAATACCCTTGCCAAAACGCTTAACCGCAACGGCTATAATACGTCGTATATAGGCAAATGGCACTTAGCGTCGGATACTGCGGGCTTTAAGAAAAAACTCAACGTGCAAAAATCTGCAATCCCTGAGGAACTACGCGGAGGATATAACGATTATTGGCTCTCTGCCGACTGCCTGGAATTTACCTCAGACATTCACGGTGGGTATATGTACGATAAGGATAACAACAAAGTGTCCTTTGAGGGCGTGAGAAGCGATTGCATAAACGATTTCGCTATAGACTATATTGACAATTATGACGATAGCAAGCCTTTCTTTTTGATGATTTCTCAATTAGAACCGCATCACCAAAACACAGCCAACACCTTCCAGTGCGTAGAGGGAGAAGATAAACAATTTGAAGATTGCCCCTACCCTGCCGACCTCGTAGGTCTAAAGGGCAATTACAAAGCAGAATACGCGCATTACCTTGCGTGTTGCAAACGACTTGATAAGAACTTTGCCGACCTTGTTCAAAAAGTAAAAGACAAGGGAATATGGGACGATACTATTATCATTTATACCTCAGACCACGGCTGTCACTTCAAGACGAGAAACTTGGAGTATAAGCGAAGCGCGCACGACGCCAGCGCTCACCTACCTTTCGTAATGACCGGTGGCGGACTTAACAAGTTGCAAGCTACTCAAAAATTCATAGGCAAACGCTTCAACGGCTTCGTAAGCCTTTTGGATCTTACCGCAACGATTTTGGATGTAGCGGGCGCAGATATCCCCAAGGAATATCAAAGTCAAAGCATATTGCCAATGCTTGAAAACAACAAAGGTCGCGACCACATATTTTTGCAGATAAGCGAGTCGCAACTCGGTCGCGCTATCATTACGGATAAGTACACCTATAGCGTAAAGAAGCCTTTATCATTTGGTATAGAAAAAGCTACGAGCAAACTCTATAGAGAAGAACTTCTGTACGACAATACCCTCGACCCCGCTCAACACAAGAATTTGGTAAAAAATAAAGACTACAAAGAGATAAAGAAAGAACTTAAAAAGATTTTGCTAGAAGACATTGAGCAAGTGGAAAACGTAAAAGCCAAAATAATCTAATACGAAAAAAAGAACCTCACGCCCATTAGACGTGAGGTTCTTATTTTACTCCTCTACTTTTTCAAAACCGCAAATCTCCAGCGCTAGCCTTGCTCCGCACAAAAAGCCCTCCCTATAGTAATAATCACACCTAGCTCCCTCATATAAGCCGTCCGCGAGGTCATATTGGAAAAAAATTGAATGAAATTTTTTATCGTCTTTCATATACTTGAACAATATATCACTCCACTTGCATACCTCGTCCCATTCTTTTTTATAGGGTTTACCGTCAATTTTGCAATCCTCTGACATTAAATCGCAAAGACTTTGTATAATTTTTGATTGTGTCATAGTATTTCTCCTTTTTGTTATAGTATTATTATATAATAACAAAAAGGATAAGTCAATAGTTTTTTAATAACAAATGTGAGAATATTAAATTATGGAACAAAAATTTGTATCAAACATTAAACTTTTACGAAAAGAATTTAACGTATCGCAACCGCAACTTGCTAAAGAAACAGGTTTAGCGAATAGCGAAATTAGTTATTGGGAAAATGGAGAACGAACTCCAAATGCAAGAGTTATAATAATATTATCAAGATATTTTCAAGTAACTACGGATTATTTGTTAAAAGTAAATGAAGATAATACTTCAGTTTATCGTTCAGATGATTACTATGCTGACATGACGCTATTAAACAAACGATTGAAAGATTTGAGAATAAAGAACAAGTTATCCCAAAGCGAACTTGCAAAGAACGTCAACATATCTCAACCTGCTATAAACTATTGGGAACTTGGCAAAAGAACTCCAAACGCTAATGCAGTCATAACGCTTGCCAATTATTTTGGTGTGACTACTGACTATTTACTGGGCGAAAGTGATTAATAAATGTAAGAATATTGAATTATGGAACAAAACTTTGTATCAAATATTAAACTTTTACGACAAGAATATAACGTTTCACAACCGCAACTTGCTAAAGAAACAGGTTTGAAAAAAAGCGCAATTGGGCATTGGGAATTAGGCAACCGCACTCCAAGCGCAACAGCAGTAATTATCTTATCAAGATATTTTCAAGTGACTACAGACTATTTATTAAAAGTTAGCAACGACAATACCCTAATACATCGCGGAGATGATTTTAATGTTGACTTAACAACGTTTAATCAAAGACTTAAAGCGTTAAGACTTAAATGCAATAAATCTCAAAAAGACTTAGCGATGGAAACTAATTTATCTCAACCGTCTATCAACTTTTGGGAAAGAGGCAAATGCTTGCCTAACGCTAATGCAATCATAACGCTTGCCAATTATTTTGGCGTGACTACTGACTATCTTTTGGGCGAAAGTGATTAATGCCAACTTGAGCGTAGTTGAAATGACATTTAGCTTTGGAGCATAGCCATGGCATAGAGAGCAAACAGACGCGTCTTGCGCGAGCGTCAATGACACAAATAAATTCTCAAAGATAATAATATATCCGTAACAAAAATGAGCGCTATTGCGCTCATTTTTACTTCATATGCCCAAGGGCATATTTCACTGCCACTTTAGTGGCAATTTCACTTCGCCAACGGCGAAATTTCACTTTCGCTCAGAATGACGTAAGTTGATGTAACATAGGCTTATCAAAAGTACATTTTAACGTCATATTGAGCGAAACCCAGCGCAGTTGAAATATCTCTACTTAATTAAATATGATTGTAGTTACTCATACTTTTTTAATATAGCTTTTAATGAGCTTTTTGTCGCATCTCTGTTTATTCTTCTAAGAAGATAAAGACTGCGACGTCCGTAGATATGATTTATACCCTCATTGCAAGTCAAAGTCATTATCACGCCCTTTTGCTTGAGCACGCTTTCGCTAATCTTGGTATACTTGCCGTAGGGGTAAGCATAGATATTCGACGATACTCCCAACTCCCCTAATTTATCTACAAGTTTTTGCGTATCGTCTGCGAATACTTGCTCGTATATCTCGTCGCTCTCGCTTTTAAGTTGAGCTACGCCAAGTCTTGGGCGCGTGTTGTGCATAGAATAAGAATGCAGACCTATTTCTACGTTTTTGTTTAGAGCAACCTCGGCTATATCGTCCCAACCAAAGTACGTGAAGTCGCCACCGCCCTTTCCGCCTTTTTTATCATAAGCAGTATAATCTCCCACGACGGAAAAAAGTCCGCTATAGCCAAACTCTTCAAGTAGCGGTAGCGCGTAAGTTAAATTATTCAAATATCCGTCGTCGAAAGTCAAAATCACAGCTTTGTCGGGAAGCGATCTGCCATTGTCAACATACTCGATAAGGCTCTTGCAACTTATTACGTTGTACCCCTTTTCTTTGAGATATTGAAAATCACTGCGCAGACTATTTTGATTGATGCAATACACGCTTTGTTTTTTGCCTTCTGCCAAAGTGTTGTGATACATCAAGATAGTCAAATCGCCAAGGCAAGTCTGAGAACTGCCCTGCTCGCTCATATTCGTAACTTGCGAATTATCGCCGTTTACTTGACAAAAGCCACAGCTAAAAGCCGTAGCTGTCAACACCAAACAAATAATACACAAACTCAAAGAAAGTCTTTTCATAAGTATCTCCAAACAATTCCTTCAATGCCGAATCTTGTCTTATTTATATTGTGAGTATGCTGAGAATTTATACGCTCAAGCTCTCGTTCAAAACGTCGGCAATATTCTTGCAAAGGTCTTTGCAGTAGTCTTGAGATAGCAAGAGCTTTTCGTCTTCCGGATTGGATATAAAACCGCACTCGATAATTATAGACGGAACTTTTACGCACTTGGTAATAAAAAGATCTCCGGCAATAGCCTCGTAATCGTCGCGTCCGCTGTACTTTGCATTAATTTTTTGATTAATGCGCTCTTGCATGCGCACGGCAAAGTCCTTGCCAATGCCCGTATCGTCGTAAAATACCTGCGCGCCTCTGCGCGACGGGTCGGAAAACTTATTGACGTGCAGACTTATTACGGCGATGGGCGAAGCCTTGACGATAATATCCTTGCGCGCCTGCATATCCAATCGCTTTATATTGTTGAGCGCGTCTTGCGTGGTTCTCGTCATAACGACGCCAAAACCTCTGCTATCGAGTTCTTTTTGCAGTATGCCTGCCATTTTGAGATTTATGTCGCTCTCCTTAACGCCTTGACTACCGACAACTCCTCCGTCTATACCTCCGTGACCTGCGTCAATTACGACTGTGTACTCGCTTATTTTTGCGCTGGCTTGGGCATTACGAACCGATATGCACACCCCTCCCACGCT
>CAMWPK010000005.1 GCA_947176115.1 uncultured Clostridia bacterium | reverse complement strand
TATTATAATATTATAAATCTTTTATCAATATTAAGAGGAAATATGAGATTAGACAAATTTTTGAAGGTATCGAGAATAATCAAGCGTAGAACAGTCGCCAACGACGCTTGCGACAGCGGAAGAGCGCAAATCAACAATCGTCAAGCCAAGGCAGGTACGCAAGTCAAAGTGGGCGACGTAGTTACGCTTTTCTTTGGCGATAAGGAGTTTTCTTTCAAAATTTTGCAGGTGAACGAAAACGCAAAAAAACAAGATTGTAGCGATATGTACGAGGTTATTAGCGATGAAATTTGACGTAATACTTGCCTGTGGCGGAATGGGAGAAAGATGCGGACTGGGATACAATAAATTACTGTTAAACGTAGACGGCATGCCCTTGCTTGAAAAGACTTTGAACTGTTTTTGCCATCAAGATATTTCTAAAATTATAATTGCCTACAATGCTAACGATAAGTCTACCGTGGAAAAAATAATCCAAGGCAGGGATAATATTATACTCTGCGAGGGCGGAGCTACACGCTCTCAATCTATATCCAACGCACTAAAGTGTGTAGAGAGCGATTGCGACTACGTAATAATTCACGACGGCGCAAGATGCTTTTTGCCTAAAGATTGTTTCGTAAGAGGTATGCAAGACGCAGTGCAATACGGCAACAGCGTACTCTACGTCAACAGCGTAGATTCCTTACGTATTTTGCAAGACGATATTTCTCTACCTATCGACCGCTCAATAATTGCCCGTATACAAACTCCGCAGATTTTCAAAAAGGACGAAATACTCAGCGCCTACGCTTTTGCCAACGGCAAAGACTTCTCAGACGACGCTACGCTCTATCAAGAGTATATTAAAAAGCCAATTCACTTGACGTACGGTAGCGAGGAAAATATCAAAATTACTACTCCTTCAGACTGCAGAAATCTAAACGGCGGATATTTAATTGGCAACGGCTGGGATACCCATAGACTTGACGCGGGCAGGAAACTTATACTTGGAGGCGTACAAATCCCACACGATAAGGGCTTAGTCGCTCACAGTGACGGCGACGTGCTTATTCACGCAATTATGGACGCGCTACTTTCGGCCATGCACGAGAGGGATATAGGGGTACTCTTCCCCGACAGTGACAATAAGTATAAGGATATAAGCAGTGTAAAACTACTACAAAAAGTGCTCGGACTGGTGAATTCAAAGGGACTTTCCGTCAAGTCGGTGAGCGCGGTAATTATGGCGCAAAAGCCAAAACTTTCTCCGCATATTCCAACAATACAAAACAACCTTGCCAACATAATCGGTATTGAGGAAAACTGCGTAAGTATTTCCGCCACCACTACAGAAAAACTAGGTATGGCGGGTCGCGAAGAAGGTATCAGCGTAAGTAGCGTAGCGGTGTTAGAATATAAGTAATGTCTAGGCTCTGACGCTCGTATGATTACTTAAAGTGTCAATTCGTAGGCGTAATTGTATCCCCTACACTATGGAATTCGACCAAAACTGAGCGAAGCCGAGCTTTTAAGAAAAATACGATACCGTTCCGCCGGTCACGGTCACTAAAGTGTATTTAGTATTCCACGCAACTGACCACCCCATTTCACCTATTGAAATAGAAAAGTTTACTTGCACTCCTTTTTTTACGTTACCCAATGCTTTTACTTTTGTTGAAAGAACTTTTTCGTTGCTATCTAAAAATTTTATAGTTAAT
Source organism: uncultured Clostridia bacterium (assembly GCA_947176115.1). Lineage (GTDB taxonomy): Bacteria > Bacillota > Clostridia > Christensenellales > UBA3700 > RACS-045. The sequence continues at coordinate 25,010 of CAMWPK010000005.1, read as the reverse complement.
TCAAGATTATTTATATCACTTTGCGGATTTACTGTTGCTTTCATTCCGAAACTTGCTATATCTAAATCATAATCTATTAAAATATCATTAGTGGTTGCTGATCTGCTAAATAATTTATTACTACTACCTTGATTTGTAGGATTTAAGGAATCATTGGGATTTAATTGATTTTGAATATATACATAACCGAAGCACACAATTACGCCAAAAATAATTAACACAATTAAAGCTGTTAAACACCCATGACTCTTTTTCCCCTCTGCGGTCTGATTCTTATTGTCTTGACTCATAGCTATTACCCTTAAATTAGATTATTAAAATGTACATATTTTGTACATTTTCCATCATTATAGTACATATTTTGTACAATGTCAATGGATATAATTAAATTTAGAAAAATGATACAAATAGGCAATAAGTTAAAAGAACTTAGAAAAATTGAAAATCTCACGCAACAGCAGTTGGCAGATAGACTTAATATAAGTCGCGTCAACTATACGCGTTATGAAACGGACGCGGTACGTCCCGACTACGAAACTTTGCTTGCTATCGCAAACTTTTACAATATCACTCTTGACGAGCTTTTTGGAAGAGAATAATTGTTTTTGGTCGTTTTTTGACTTTCCTAATTTTGAGAATTGTCGTCAACTTGAATTTCTTTTTTCTCTTTAATAAATTCTTTAATTGATCTAATATACTTCTTGATTAAAATAACTTCGGAAAATACAAGTACGGCAACAACGCAGAAACCTATGAAAGTCAATACAAGCGCAGGGAAAATCTTTGCGCTCTCTAGCGTAAAACTTACGACAAGATATTTTGCCGAACATATAAATACGAATAGCGCAACTATCGCTACCGCCAATACTCCTACTCCGCCTATTACGCTAAATGGCGTGACGTATAGCCATTGATACAACTTGATATTCTTTTTTGTCTTGTCGTTGTTATTGTCTGTCATAGATTTATTGTAGCACGTAAATTCAAATATTGCAATGCGTTTAGACCAATTTATAATATGTGAAGATATTTCGACTTCGCTCAATATGACGTATACAAGTCACCTTAGTCGTTATATCGGCGAAGCATAACGAATTGAAGAATCTCTGAGATTTCTCCACTGCGGTCGAATGACAATAAAGAATAGATACATTGATGCATTTTAGTCTTGACTAGCCTACCTTTGAGCTGAACTGACAACTAAAACTGCGGAATTATGTAATGGAAGATTATTGCAACTATCACTGCAAATACAAACAAACCGCCTACTATTGCAAAGTTCTCTTTGATACGCTTATTGGACTTGAATAGAAAGGCTATACCAAGTCCCGCATTGACGATAAGACCGCCAAGGCACGAACCGAAAGTAATCGTTCCGTCCAAAAATAGCTGGGTGATAATTACGCTTGAAGCGCAATTTGGAATAAGTCCAACCAACGTTACCAAAATAGGTTGTAATACTCCGCTTTTAGACATAAAGTCGGCTAGTCTGTCCTCTCCAACGAAGTGTACTATAATACCCATTATTATATTGATGATAAGTATATACGCCAAAATTTTCAGCGTATGCAAAAGCGGATGCACGAGATACTTTTTGACATTACTCTCCTTGCCGTCGTCAATATGATGTCCGCAACAGCCTTTATGTATATCTACTTCTTCGTCGCTTTGCTCATCCTGGATATGGTCGTGATGGGCGCGCTCTTCTAGAACTTCTTCGTGGATATGCTCATGAGCGTGGTCGTGGTCGTGATCGTCATGAGCATGGTCCTCGTGACTATGTTCTTCATGACTATGTTCTTGCTTATTAGACCTCTTAAAAGCAAGTTTTGCAAATATATCTACCGCGTAGCCTACTATAAGTGCCAAAACTACTTTGGAGAGAATGAGCGCAAGAAGTTTGAGCCACACGCCCTGCTCGTTGATGTTGGATAAGAGTATTGGCAACGCTTCGTCGGAAGTTGCGATAAATACTGCAAGCAAAGCTCCTAGAGTAATTTGACGGCGGGAATATAAATCAGACGCAAGCACTGAAAAACCGCATTGCGGAACAATGCCGAAGGCTGAGCCTACGGCAACCGAATATTTCGATTTGAGTTTAGAATTCATTTTGACGGCAATCTTTTGCTCGACAAGCTCTATTAGGATATAGAATATCAAAAGTATCCAAGAGAGCTTGAGCGTATCCAAAAATGCGTCAAGTAAAACGTCCCACATACAAGACATTATAAAGCAAAAAGAATATTTTTCAAAACGAATGAAGCCAAAAAAAATAAATTTACTTTCTTAAGCTACCATTTGACTTGCGGTATTACTTTGAGGCAATGAAAATACTATAGATATTGCTGAGCCCTTATTATAAGCGCTGGGATCGTCTTTGACAATAGTGTTATACGACTTTATTCTCGTCTTGAGTTTACCCACTCTGCTGACGTATCTATTAAAAGCCTCACTGATTTTTTCCGCAGACATATCCTCGCCAAGCATAACGCTAAATGCCATTCCGTCCAGCTCGAATCCGCTCTTATCAATATACTCAAAAATATAACTCAACTCGTCTACTGCGCTAAAGCCTTGCGCTTCGTCGCCGTCAAGATATAGATCAAATGTCCTAATATACGTGGTTGTGCTAATAATACCCTTTACCGTTATCTCCAATTGTAATGTGAAATTAGCGTAATAATTGAATTGACTGTCCGCCACGTATTGAGAATACTGGTTAGAGTTATAATTGTCAACCTCGCTTCTTTCCTCGTCGGTAAACAAGAAGTATTTGCCGTTGACGTACTCGTAATAATTCACATTAGAACCGCTACTTATTCCAAACGCCGGATTACCCCAAGTGGCGTCTGATAAGAACCACTCGCCCATTAGCTGAATTTTATTCCAAGCGTGTCCTGCGTCTTGCGCGCCTGCATCCTTTAACTTTCCGGTGACGCGCACGCAATCAATGCCTTCTATCGCGCACATTACGGCATATGCCTTGGACAATCCGTCGCATACAGCGGATCCGTTAAGAACCCCTTCAATATAAAACGCGTTGTATTTATAACTTGATTGCGATACTATTCCGTCAGCGACGTTGTAGTCGTAATACACGTTGATAACAAGCCAATCAAATATTGCCCTCGCCTTTTGCAAATCACTCATTCTATCGTCGCAAATACTACGCAGAATTGTCTTGAATTGGTTGTATATCTTGTAAGCAGTAGTATTGATAGAAAGCAAGGGACGGTAACCGTGAGAAAGCACGTAAAAGAGTTGGTCTGACGTCGTGCATTCATACTCATTCTCAACGTAGTTGATAGCAAAGTCGTCAAAAGTTGCGCTTCTGTTACTCACGTAATTATTGAATACGTTGCCTACCTGCAAATAATAATCTTTCTCAGCTGTGGCAGATAAAGTGGCTTGGTCGCTTACGCTTGCGCTCATATAAACGCAACAAGTATTATTCTCGCACTTATAGACAACGCTTAACATTCTTGGGAACGTACTCTCATTCAATGCCTTGACGACTTCTGCCTGAATGTTCTCTCTACCGCTCACGTAAGTAACTCTCTTGGGCGTATATTCGCTATGGATATTATAGAAAAGAACAAACTCTATAAACGCTAACATGTCTTCATAACTGTCAATTGTCTTAATGTCAGTAATTCTATACCAATCCCTATCCAAAAAGCCTGCGTATACTACGTCTTCCCAACGCGCATACAAAGTCAGGTCGTTATCTGGCATATAACTCAAATTGAATCTTACGCTCATTTCCTCGTCAATATACCATACGAGTTTTTTAGAGCCGTCTTGCGAAATAACGTTGGCAGGTCTTGTCAATGCAGTACCGGGATACAACGTCTGTTCTCTATAATCGCTTGCGTCAACACCGTCGGGCAAGACGTAAGAGAGCGTCATAGTATCGTCGGTATTCACATACTTGGCGTACAATACGATATCGCGCGTTACTCCTGACAGCGAAGTCAATTTTTCTTGAAAATTCTTATCGAGATACCAACCTACAAACTTCTTTTCGAGATTGGTTGCGTCTGCGTCTTGCAATTCAAAAATATCTTCGACAGTAAACTTTTCTTTGTTGTTAGGATTATTTTCTCCTCCGTTCAAGACGTATTCAATAGTATAAGTGATTAAAGAAAATTTAGCCTCAAATTGAGCGCTACGATTAGGCAAACTTGCCTTATCCTCAAAGTCTACTTGTTCCCCATTATAGGTCCAATATAAAAATTCGTATCCGCTTTTACGCACGATAGGCACTTCAATTTCATCAACGCTCTCCACTTTTTGCAGAGACTGTCCGCTGATAAACTCGGCGTTGGGCGCATAAAAATGGTACGTAAAACTATTTTTGCCAGACGACAGCTTTATTTCAAATTCCTTGACTACTTCTCCGGTGCAGTTACCTATTCCGCTTATCTTGACGTAGCCCTTTCCAACCTCGATATTATTAGCGTACTCAAGAGTATAATCTACGTCTTTTTGCAAGACTTTTCCTGCATATTTTACCGTTACTTCAGGAGTAATCGCTTGCCCCGTATATTCATAAGTTTGGGAAGAAAGAGTTATTTCGCAATTTTCTATATCAGTCTTAAAAATATCCAAATTGCAAGCCGTCAACGCCATAAGCGTTGTTAGCAACAATATCAATATTAAGACTAGACTTCTCTTTCTATTTTTCATTTAGCGCCCTGTGGCAGATACGCCTCCAATTTATAAATCGGCATATCCATTTCCGTATATTTATGTTCGTGCTCGGTCATTATATTATCTTTGCAATCGCAGTGGTGCAAATCAAGAGTGACGTTCTTTAACGCAAATCCGTTTTGCGACAACTCGCATATAGAATATTCAAACATACCCATATTATCCGTCTTATGGTAAATTTCTCCGTCTTTTGCCAATATATCTTTGTATATCTCCAAAAACTTCTTGTTAGTAAGTCTTTGCTTTTCGTATCCCTTTTGAGGTAACGGCGTGGGGAAATTGATATATATCCTTGATACGCTATGTGGCGGGAAGTAACTTTGCAAACACTCTGCTCTAAGGATCATAAAACGCACGTTTTGCAGTCCCTCTTTCTTCGCTCTTTCGCAAGCCTCCACAATGACGTTGGATAGCATTTCGATAGCTATGAAATTGACGTTGGGTCTGCTCTTTGCAAGACTGGCTATGAACCTACCCTTGCCACAGCCTATCTCCAACTGAACAGGATTGTCATTGCCAAAGACTTCTTTGAAGTCGATATAGTCTTTCTTATCCACGGAAGTCTTCATGTTGAGATCGTCAATAGTGCGCTCGATTATTAAATCGCTCACCGCTTCAAGACGCTCGTCCAAATTATGCTTTCTCCTCATTCGCATAAGAACACCTCCGCTTTGTCAATACCATTTTAACATATTAATTTGCGTTTGTCTAGATACATTTTTTGTCATTGATTTTTGAAAAAGCCGTTTAAGCCTGCATATACGCTACCAATCGCTCCCGCCTTATTGCCGAGGCTCGCTCTGGCTATTGGGGTTGAATTACCGCTCTTGTATTCCTTGAGAAATTTCTGCCACCAATATTCCGCCATTTCTATTACGCCACCGCCTATTATTATAAGCGAAGGATTGTATAGTTCTATGGACCTTGCAATTACTGAACTCAAGTCCTTGTAAAAATCCAAAAGAACCTTTTTATGCAATACGTCGGAAGAATGAAAGAAGTGATATAAATTTTCGTTGCCGTATCTCTTGAGCGCCGTCGCCGAAACGTATTGCTCTGCGCAACCTCTTTTACCGCAAGTACACTGCCTGCCGTCTTCATGTAAAATAAAATGTCCTAATGCGGTGTCAACAACGCAATTACTGTCAAGATTTTTGCCCGAGAGGAAAGAAGCGCCAAGTCCCGTGCCTATCGTAAACATAATTATGCTTTCGGCTCTTTTGCCTGCGCCCATAAAACTTTCGCCGATAAGCGCGCCGACTGCGTCATTGACAACGACTACTCTTTTGCCAAAATGCTGACTAAGAATTTTAGAGAGTTTCGTCCCCGTATAATTGGGTATAGTGGACGTAGCGTAGACTATTTCTCCGCTGTCCCAATCTACGGTGCCTGCCGTCGCAACTGCGATAACTTCGCAATCTTGCCACCTAAAACGCTCTATTGATTTGATTATATTGGCAACTACGACGTCCCTACCGCCACTAGCTTGCGACGGTATAGAGGCAAATTTCAAGATTTTGTAGGTATCTGCGTTTTGCGCTTCGCCTACTTCTATCAAAGCGCACTTTATACTGGTACCGCCTACGTCTACGCCTATAGTCAACATAACTCCAATTCTCCCCAGATATTTAGCCTTTGCAAACTTCTATTGAAAAGGTATATTGACGGCTTTCGCCGACTGCAAGCCTTTCAATGAGTTCTTTATCTTTTAACTCCCTTGCGGGATTGACAAAATCAGGTATGCCCCACCAAGGCTCTACGCAGTAATAAGCACCGCTCGTCGGGTGCGACCAAAAAGCCAGCGCCGTAGGATTTGAAAACTCAAACTTGAAAGTCACGCCGTCCGGTCTTTGCAATTCAACCTCGTCAAAATTCTCATCAGTCAATATAATCGTCTTGAGTTTTTGCATAGTTGATTTAGAACAACTCAATTTTTCAATCTGCGGATACGAATCTTTTTTCTCTATAAAATGTCCCGCTTCGTCAAGATAAAAGTTGTTGGGAGAAATAGGCTTTTTGAATACGATATAATTGTTTGCCGTATCGCCTTTTTCTTCTACTACGTTGACTGCAGGGTGTCCGCCGATGCCAAAATATATTTCCTTATCGTCGAGATTCTTAACCGTCATAGTCTTTATATATTTTGCGTCCTCGACTTTATGCTCAATTGTCAACTCGAACTTATACGGATATACTTCAATCGTATCTTCGTCCCATTTGTAGATATGCGTCACGCTATCTGAAGTCTTACCTGCGATTTCAAAGTTATGGCGTCTGCATATTCCGTGAGAAGGAATATAGTACTCCTCTGCGTCAACGGTATAGTATCCGTCCTTTAGCCTTGCAACAAATGGAAATATCGTCACGTCGTGACCTGTCCAACTTTTTTCGTCGCCTTGCCAAATACACTCAAGGCTGTCCTCGTCTTGAATACTCAAAAGCGAACTTCCTACCTCATCAATTTTCACTTTTAATTTGTCAGAATATATGACACTCATATGTACTTCTCCTTTTTATTTTACCGTTTCCTCGGCAAGTTTTTTGAAATATGGCAACGACCGCTCTATCATATCGTAACTTACGCAATAAGCGATTCTTACGTATCCTTCGCAAGCAAAACTCTTTCCACCGACAAGAAGTATGTTGAACTCCTTTGCCTTTGCCACGAATTTATCCTCTTCTATAGGGCTTTTGACAAACAGGTAGAAAGCTCCTTGAGGTCTAATGCACTCAAAGCCGTACTCCGTCAACGCGTTGTAGAGCAACTTTCTATTTTTGTCGTACGCCGATACGTCGGTCTTCTCGTCTATACACTGTTCGATAATGAGCTGTTGAAGCGACGGAGCGTTGACAAAACCTAGTATTCTCGTAGCTATCCCGCACGCAACAAGCAAGTTTTCGCTATCTTCCGCCTCGTCGGGTATGGCAAGATAACCTATTCTCTCCCCAGGTAAAGACAGCGACTTAGAGTAAGAATATCCCACTATAGTATTGTCGTAGTACTTTGTTAAGAAAGGTACTTGCGCATCGTCGTATACAATCTCTCTATAAGGCTCGTCGGAGATAAGATATATTGCTTCGCCCTTTTTCTCGCTTTGTTCCTTGAGAATTTTACCAAGTTCTTTAAGCGTGTCTTGACTGTAAACAACGCCCGTCGGATTGTTGGGAGAATTGATTATCACGGCTTTGGTACGCTTGCTTATCGCCTTTTTCATATTATCCAAGTTGGGTTGAAAAGTAGGCGGATTGGGAGGAACGACTACGACCTTACCGCCGACGTTGGCAATATAGTTGTTGTACTCGCCAAAATACGGCGCAAAGACTATAACTTCGTCCCCCTCGTTGATAATTGACTTCAATGCTACGTTAAGACCGCCTGCGGCGCCTACGGTCATAATAATATTTTTGAAAGCGAAGTTTACGCCGTATCTTGAATTAAGATTGTCGGCGATTGCCTTTCTCACGCTCTCAAAACCGCTGTTGAGCATATATCCGTGCAGGGCAAGCGTGTCCGTGTCCTTAGCAATTTTGACGATTGCTTCGTTGACGGCAGTCGGCGCGGGTACGCTGGGATTGCCGAGAGAAAAGTCATATACATTGTCTTTGCCGTATATTTGAGCAAGTCTTTTGCCCTCTTCAAACATAGCCCTAATTGCAGACCCCAACTGTATTACCTCTTTTATCTTTTTAGAAATCATATCTACACCTCTTGTTTATATACACAATTCTTTATTTTACCGTTGAGAAAACTCTTGACGTTGTCAATAGCAATACTCATAAGCCTTGACTTTGCCTCTTTCGATGCCCAAGCGATATGAGGCGTAATATAGCAATTTGGCGCGTCTATCAAAGCATTGTCTTTTTGCGGAGGCTCGGTAGAGAGTACGTCTGCTCCGTATCCTGCAATCTTACCGCTCTCCAATCCGCTTCTTATCGCCTTTTCGTCTACTATTCCGCCCCTTGCCGTATTGAGAATAATTACGCCGTCTTTCATCTTGCCGATAGCGACTTCGTCAATCATCTTATCGCTGTCGCCATTCATAGGACAGTGCATGCTTATCACGTCGCTTTGTCTATACAGTTCGTCTAACGAAACCATTTGCGCTATATCGTCGTTATTGCAAGGCGTTCGTCTATAAGCAAGCGCTTTCATGCCAAAAGCCTTTGCTATCTTAGCTACTTCTTTTGCTATAGCTCCGTATCCTACAAGACCTATCGTCTTGCCGTCAAGCTCTGCGATAGATTGAGTTGTATAACAAAAGTCATTGCACTTTGCCCAATCGCCTCGACTGACAGATATCGAGTGTTTGCCTACTCCCATTGCTATCTCCAATAGCAAAGCTACCGTCAACTGCGCGACAGACTTTGTCGAGTAATTTGGAATATTGCATACGGGAATACCTCTTTGCTTGGCGTAATCTAAATCAACTACGTTATATCCTGTAGACAATAGACCTATATATTTGAGATTATCAAGCTGTGACAATACTTCTTTGGAGAGTATGACTTTGTTGGCTATAAGTATATCCGCAGACTTTGCTCTCTCGACTACCTTGTCGATAGGCGTACGCTCGTAATACACAAGTTCCCCCAACTTTTCAAGTTCGCCCCAACTTAATTGTCCTTCATCGGTTGTATATCCGTCAAGTATGACGATTTTCATAATTTTCTCAACCCCTTTGGATAATGATTTTTTGCTATCGCTCCGTCGCATTTGCACCAACCGAGAGATACGTCTTTATAAGTTACTAAAGTCCAACCTCTGAGTCCGCCTGCGTCTAAAGCCTGTCCGCTCAAATACTTCTCTGCGTCTTGCTTCGTCAATGACAATACCCTCTTAACTTCACAGCTTTTCAATGCCATAGCGAGTGCGTGCGACGGCTCGAATCTATTCTTCTTGTATTCGCCTAGTTGCAATCCCGCTCTCTCAACTTTAAGCCCGTCCAATCTCGGCGTACCCGACGGCATAGCGTACAAGGTTTGTCCAAAAGAAAGATTGGCGTCCAACTCTATATTGAGATTATCCTTTTGCCAAGCCTTGTATTCTTTTACTGCTTTTGCATCTACTTTGCTTGATTGGAGCGCATACTTGCAATTATTTGTCTGTTCATTATTTTTCAATACGGCAAAGAAATGTCCTTCGCCGTCCAACTTGTGCGGAAATATTCTATTAGTCTTTGTGAGTTGGTCGTTGAATTTACTGCCGTCCAAAGTATATCCACAGCAAAACTTATACTTGCTCTCGACAACTTCAAAGTCACTGTAGTTTTGCAAAAACTCGTTGATTACTTCTTCATTTTCCTGCTTGGAAAACGTGCAGGTGGAATATACGATAACTCCGCCGGCTTTTAGCATTTGCACTGCGATGTCAAGTATATCGAGTTGTCTTTGTTTGCAATTTTCTACGTTGGCGGGCGACCACTCTTCAATTGCCAAAGGATTCTTTCTAAACATTCCCTCGCCGGAACAAGGCGCGTCTACCAAAATTTTGTCAAAAACGCCTTTTAATCTCTTAGCAAGACTATTAGGGGCTTCGCTCAACACCAAGCAATTCCTAATGCCCATTCTCTCTATATTTTGAGAGAGAATCTTTGCCCTTGACGGTATTATCTCATTTGATATTAGTAGTCCGCTACCTTGCAATTTGCAAGCAATTTGACTGCTCTTTCCGCCGGGAGCCGAACAAAGGTCTAGCACCTTATCACCCATTTGAATATCCATACTTTCTACGACCGCCATTGCGCTCGGCTCTTGAATATAGAATGCTCCGCCCTCGTGTAGAACGCTCTTTCCCGGTCTGTCGTCACCGTTGAAATAATATCCGCTGTCGCACCAAGGCACGGCTTTTAATTCAAACTCGTCAAAGATTGCTTTGCCATCGCTCTTGAGAGTATTAATTCTCAAGCCTTGAATTTTGCCTCGCTCATAGCTTGCCAAAAAAGCCGAGTATTCATCTCCCAGCATATTCTCCATTCTTGACAAAAATCCTTGCGGTAGCTTTTGCATGAGTATCCTCAATTAATCTTATTAGTATTCTCGTTTGCTTTATCTTTAGATTGATTGGGTTGTTTTTTAGGCTTTGGAATACCGTAAGACCTTATTCTGCCAATACTCCAAGTCTTGACTTCTTCGTATTGACTTTCGTCAATCTCCAATATATCAAGCAGTTGGTTTTCCGTCAACACTTTAATATGCCCGTCTGCAACTGCCATAATATTCTTGGTACGCATACAATTCTCGCCAAAAGGCAAGAAGTAATCGAGCTTGCTGATCTTTTGAGAGTAAACACCGCCTTTTCTCTTTATGGCGTTGACGAGAAAAAGAGCTTGCTTAAATCTGTCCTTTTCAAATGCCGTAGAAAAACAAAAGTGTTTGTCAACTATTCGACTGCGTTTCAAAAGCCTTGGGTCAGGTTTGACAAACTTAGCGTATCCCGAAAGTTTCTTTGTATACGATACCGTTGCGTAATGATTTTTTACGCTACCGTTTTCGACGGAATAAAAAGCGTTGGGACACTCTTGCAAAAGCCCTTGCAAATCGCTACCCTTTATCTGACACATTTTCTTTGCTACTTGCAAAGTAAGGTAAGCGTCATAATCGCTACGGTGTAAATTTTCAGTAGATATTCCAAATGCCTCGCATATCTTTCCCAGTCCGTTCTCATTGCTCTCGGGCATAAAATGGCGATGCAAAATCTGCGTATCGAACGCGTTAAAAGTAAAGAAAGGCAACTTGTATCTATTACACTCTGACAGCAAGAAATTTATATCGTTGTTGACGGAATGTCCAAAGATTACTACGTCCGGATCCTCAAGAAGTCTTTTGAAAATCGGATACGTTGCCTCAAAGTCGGGAGCCTTGCGAAACTCCGACTTGTCGTAACCAAGCTCTATACCCTCGCCATTTCCGCGTGAAGTATGGAATTTGCTCTTTGGATTGACGAGTATATCTTTCTGCTCTAAGACGTTGAGTCTTTCGTCGGCAAGAACGTAACCAAGCGAGCATATTTTACCATGCCCGCCAAAACAGTTTGCGCATTCTATGTCAAAGAACAGATAATTCATAGATTCCTTTTACTTTTGTGCAAATAAATTTATTATAGCAAAGTAATGCCTTGCTTCTTGCAATTCTCGATCTCTCTATCGCTCCACACAGAGGGTTGCACTTCTCCTATATGTCTTTTGTCAAGCATAAACATACATAGACGCGATTGACCTATACCTCCGCCGATGGACAACGGCAGTTTACCGTTGGCTAACGCATTGTGGAAAGGAAGTTGCAATCTATCGGTAGCGTTTTCTTTTTCAAGTTGAGCAAGAAGAGCTTTTCTGTCTACCCTTATACCCATAGACGAGAGTTCTAAGCCTCTGCCAATCGTAGGATAATCGACGAAAATATCACCGTTGAGCGACCAGTCGTCATAGTCGGGCGCTCTGCCGTCATGCTTCTTTCCGCTCTTGAGTAATCCGCCTATTTGCATAATAAATACTGCTCCGTACTCTTTTGCAGTAGCGTTTTCTCTCTCTTGCGGAGTGAGATTGGGATACTTATCTTCAAGCTCTTGAGTAGTGACGAAAGCTATTTCTTCAGGCAAATTGACTTTGCCGACGATGTTATACTTCTCTCTTATGATATTGCAAGTTGACCTAATGACCTTATATATGCTTCTGACGGTATCTTTGAGAAAATCAAGGTTCCTATCCTCTGCCGATATTACCTTTTCCCAATCCCATTGATCGACGTATAACGAATGAATGTTGTCAACGATTTCGTCGCGACGGATAGCGTTCATATCCGTATAAAGCCCCATATGCATACCAAAGCCGTATTTCTTAAGCGCAAATCTCTTCCACTTTGCAAGAGAATGTACGACTTCGGCAATCTTACCGCTCTCTTTTATATCAAAAGTAACAGGACGCTCTACGCCGTTGAGATTGTCGTTGAAACCGCTTTCTTGCAATACGAAAAGCGGAGCGGAAACTCTGCTCAAGTTCAACTCTTCCGCCAGCGCGGAGATAAAAGTATCTTTGCAATCTTTGATAGCCCTTTGGGTATCAAGTAAACCTAATTCGTTCATATACCACCTTATATAATCTTTTTATATGTCAAAAATTCTTCCATTAAAGCCTTGAACTTTTTCCCGTCGCAAGTCTTGATATACAGGTAGTAATAAGTACCTGCATACTCAAACCATACGTTGTAATGAAAACGGGAAAATATACCCGACTTATGGCTATATTGTATTATCACGTCGTCAACCTTTGCCTTGACGAAATCTTGCTTGTTGGCAAGTACGGTTTGCTCATTGCAAAGACTTGCGAACATCTCCCTATGAGTATCGTCTACGATTACGTATTCTTCAATCTCTTCATTGCCCCACATGCACGCAAGACGTTCTTTGATATAGACGAGTTTCTCTCCGTCCATACCCCTGAAGCACTCAAATAACGTGATATTCTTGGGATCGAATAAAAGATAACTCGTTCCGCTCTTATCATTGTGCTTGGAGAGCGATCCGTCAACGTAACGGATTTCTTTTATATTCTTTGGTCTTTGATATAGTTTATTTGCCATAACTGTCCTTTAATCCCGTGATTTGATTAAATTCATACTTTCCGTCTTTGCCATATCCCTTTACTGCGCTGAAATAGCCCATACGCATGAATTGGAATCTGTCGTATTCCTTGACGCCGGCAAGGAAATTCTCGCCCTTAGCGTTGGGGAATACGGTATGACTGTTGGGCGTAAGTCTATCGTTGAAATCGCCGTCGCCGTCAAGCAATAAATAATCATATTCGTGAAGAGTGAGGTCTATGCAATCTTTTGCGTTGACCCATTGAATTACGCCCTTTACTTTGATACCTGCGTTGACGCCTCCGCTGATAGAATCGGGGATATAATTGCAAGTTACGCTGACTACGTTACCGTCTTTATCGCACTCGTGAGATACGTATTCAAGGATATAACTTCCCTTAAGTCTTACCTTACCGCCGGGAACTAGTCTTTTGTACTTTGGAGGCGGAACGGGTGCAAAGTCATCTCTGTCGATATAAAGTTCTCTGCTGAAAGTCACCTTGTGAGTAGTCTTTTCCTCTGCGTTGGGATTGTTCTCTATTTGATATTCTTCGTCCTCTGTCGCATTGGCAACTATGAGTTTGATAGGGTCTTTTACGACCATAACTCTGTCGGCATTGATATTGAGATAATCTCTGACGAAATGCTCAAGCATCAATACGTCAACTTCGCTTTGGCTCTTGGATACGCCTATCTCATGACAAAATCTTTTTATTGCCTCAGGCGGATACCCTCTCTCTCTCATACCCGAAAGCGTAGGCATTCTTGGGTCTGACCAACCGCTTACCTTGCCTTCGTCAACGAGTTTTTTAAGATATCTCTTGGACATAATCGTCCTTGTCATTCCAAGTCTTGCAAATTCAATCTGTCTTGGCAAATCGCCGAAACCGCAATTTGTCTTAACCCAATCGTAAAGCGGTCTGTGATCCTCAAATTCAAGAGTGCAGATACTGTGCGTAATGCCCTCAAAAGCGTCCTCTAGCGGATGCGCAAAGTCGTACATTGGATATATACACCACTTATCGCCCGTACGGTGATGCGTCGCTCTCAAAACTCTGTAGATTACGGGATCGCGCATATTGATATTAGGACTTGCCATATCAATCTTTGCGCGCAATACTTTAGTACCGTCGGCGTACTTGCCATCTTTCATTTCTTGGAATAGACGCAAGTTTTCTTCAACGCTTCTTCCTCTTGACGGACTTTCTTCGCCCGGTTGGGTAAGCGTACCTCTCGTAGCCTTGATTTGCTCTGCCGTATAATCGCATACGTACGCAAGTCCCTTTTTGATAAGTCCGACCGCGCACTCGTACATTCTGTCAAAATAATCTGAAGCGTAAAGCTCTTGGTCCCATTCAAAGCCCAGCCATTTGATGTCCTCTTTAATGGAATTGACGTATTCTATATCTTCTTTGCTAGGATTGGTGTCGTCGTAACGCAAATTGCATTTGCCGTGATACTTTTCTTTCATACCAAAGTTGATGCAAAGCGACTTTGCGTGTCCGATATGCAAATATCCGTTTGGCTCAGGCGGAAAACGCGTAACTATCTCCTTTGCTTTGCCCTGCGCCAAATCTTCGTTGATGAACTCTTCAATAAAATTCGTTGACTTGATTTCTTCCATATTCGTCCTATTACTAATTTGATTTTATTTTATTCCTGTCATAATGACAATTGCGTCAGAACAGCCCCTTGATTTCTCCGCTGTTTGCGTCAATCGTCATACCCAATGCGCTAGGCTTTTTGCCAAGTCCGGGCATAAGCATAATGCTTCCGCATACCACAACCAAAAATCCCGCTCCGCCTCTTATCTCTACGTCGCGAACCGTCATAGTAAAGCCGGTAGGTCTGCCGAGTTTTGTCATATCGTCGGAGAAAGAATATTGGGTCTTAGCGATACATATAGGCAAACGGCTCTTGCCGAGTTTGTTTATCTTGGCGATGCTCGCCTTTGCAATATCGCTGTATTCTACTGCGCCTGCGCCGTATACCTTGCTTGCCACGGCGAAAATCTTATCCTCAACGCTCATATCAAGGTCGTATGAATAACTAAGCGCAGACGGTCTTTCAACGGCTTCAATCACCGCTTTGGCAAGTTCTATCGACCCATCTCCGCCCTTTGCCCAACATTCGCAAAGACAGCATACAGCTCCTTCGGCTTTGCAAGCGTCCTCAATCATCTTAATTTCCGCGTTGGTATCGGTAATAAACTTGTTGACTGCTACGATTACGTTTACGCCGTATACGTCGCGCAAGTTGCGTATATGTCCGACGAGATTAGGCATGCCTTTCTCTAAGGCCGGCAAATCCTCTTTTGCAACGTCCTCTTTCTTGATACCGCCGTTGTATTTAAGCGCTCTTACCGTAGCTACTAGCACGACTGCTTTTGGCGCAATATCCGCTACTCTGCACTTTATGTCCAAAAACTTCTCTGCGCCGAGGTCTGCGCCAAAACCCGCTTCGGTTATGACGTAATCCGCTACGCTCATGGCAAGTTTTGTCGCGATAATTGTATTGCATCCGTGAGCTATATTGGCAAAAGGTCCGCCGTGAACGATTGCGGGAGTGCCTTCAAGAGTTTGCACAAGGTTTGGCTTCAACGCGTCTTTCAACACGATAGCAACAGCGTCTACGACGCCCAAGTCCTTTGCCGTAACGGCGTTGCCTTTCTTGTCGTAAGCGACGATAATATTGCCAAGTCTGACTTTTAGGTCTGCCATATCCTTGGCAAGACACAGTATAGCCATAATCTCTGAAGCCGCCGTGATATTGAAGCCGTCGCTTCTCGGCACGCCGTTCTTAGCTCCGCCCTGTCCCACTTGAATATATCTCAACGCTCTGTCGTTCATATCCATACAACGCTTCCAAATGATATTATCGATGTCTATATCAAGTTCGTTGCCTTGCATAAGGTGATTGTCAAGTATTGCCGATATAAGATTATTGGCGGTGGTTATTGCGTGCATATCTCCCGTGAAATGCAAGTTGATATCCTCCATAGGAGCAATTTGCGCCATACCGCCCCCTGTAGCTCCGCCTTTGATGCCGAAGACAGGTCCAAGCGAAGGTTCTCTC
This sequence comes from uncultured Clostridia bacterium, assembly GCA_947176115.1. Lineage (GTDB taxonomy): Bacteria > Bacillota > Clostridia > Christensenellales > UBA3700 > RACS-045. The sequence goes on along the minus strand of CAMWPK010000005.1, from coordinate 8,648 downwards.
AATGCAAGACACACCTTTTTACCCAACTTGTTCATTCCGTCGGCAAGTCCAATAGAAGTCGTCGTCTTTCCCTCGCCAAATGCCGTAGGATTGATTGCCGTAACAAGCACGAGTTTGTCAGTCTTGGGCGACGGCTTTTTACATATCTTGGCTTTGTATTTGCCGTACAATTCCAACTCGTCGTCTTGAATATCAAGTTTTTTAGCTATTTCACTTATGGGCTGAAGTTTAACGCTATTTGCTATCTCAATATCGCTTTTCATAAAACCTCGCTAGATTGAAGATTATAGTAATATATTATAATTTTATAATTATTATTAAATAAAGTCAAGTCTATATAGAAAATAACAACGTCTATAAAGCAAAAAAATAGGCAGGGCTTTCGCCCTGCCTGAAAACGCTTTAGCGTTACCAAGTTACAAATTCATTAAGAACAGTATTAATTAAATCATTGTCAATGCCAGTGTTGGTAAAAGTCAGTGTCAAAGCGCAAGTCTTTGAACTTGAATTTTTAATAAACTGCTCTTGATGTAGAATAGACGTCCCAAAAGGCGTAACAAACGAATAATCCATTATGACGCGAACTGCAGTATCATTGTCATACTTTATCATTTCGCATTTAGAAAACACAACGGTATATCCTAATGCCTCATACATATTGAGTAAAAGATTTTTGTAATAGTCTGCAGTTACGGAGAAAAATAAGTCAGACTTATCTTCTACTACCAGATTCATATTAGTTGAATTATCAATTGGATTTAAGTATGCCACTGTAGTATTCTGCATACTGACCTTCTGCCAATTGGACGGATAAGCAATCTTTACGCCGTAAGACTTATTGCTGTATTGGCTGTAACCTTGCGGAATCGGAACGTTAATATTACATTCGGCATATATGGATGAATCGCTTTTCGCGCTGATTCTGAACTTGCCTTCCCCCGAACCTAGAGTCTTGATTTTGACTACGCCGTCGGAAACAACGCTATACTCCAATAAATCTTCCGAGAATGAAAACTCTACCGTTCCGTTTGCCGGAGTAACGGTAAACTTGAGTTCATACTCCTCGCCGTTTTCCAACGTAATATCCGTCTTTTCAAGGGCTATGCTCTCTACAGGGATTGTCGCGTCGTCATTATTATCGCACGCCACAGAAAAAATTAAAATGCATACAATGCACAAAACTAACGTTGCTGTCAAAAACTTCTTCTTCATTTTCTACTCCTGTTGTAATTATTTATAAAACCTATTGGTTATATATATCTTAACATAAGCAGTCTGCAATCGCAAGCGTATTATACTTATTTATTTTTTAATTCTACCAAGCAGACACTTTGTAGATTCTTTCTCAATAACCAGTCCGCAATAGTTGCACATTACGCACCTACTTTGCGTAACCTTGCCCTCTTTGAGTTTTTTTGCTAAATTTGGCTCGCATATAAAGGGCCGGCACATAGACACCGCGCCTATTCCGCTATCTACCGCTTTTTGCATATCGTCAAGTTTTGCCACACCGCCGACTAAAATCAAGTCAATATCGACGTTGTCTTTTATTGCCATTGCCGAATCGTAATTGAACATTGTCAAAGGTTTTGGTTGAGGCAATAACGGATTTATGAGTTTAGCGCACGCTAAGCAAAACTTGTTGAGAAATTTCGGCATACTTGCCACAGGTTCTCTGTACTTAAACACAGCATCCATAGGCATACGTCTTGAGCGCATAGTATTCATTCCGTCCTGTACGCTTCCGCAAGACACTTCGATTGCGTCTACGCCGTATTCTTTGAGAAGTTTGCATACCTCAATAGCGTAAGAAATACGCATACCTTTCTTACGTTTGTCAGTAGCGGAAAGTTTTACCCATATTGGGAAATCTCCCACTATTGCTCTTGTCTTTTGCAAAATCTCTTTTACAATCTTGCATCTGCCGAATATCTCTTTGCCATATTCGTCTTTTCTTTTATTGCCGTTAGCCGATACAAAGTCATGAAGAAGATAACCGTGAGCCAAGTGTATTTGCGCTCCGTCAAAACCGTACTCTTTCGCCTTGACGATTGCCTCAACAAAAGCGTCCTCAACGCGCAATATATCCTCAATCGTCATAGCCTCGGCTTTATCAGGATAAAATAGATGTCTTTTAGCGCTTGGAGCAATCTTCTTAACTCCAATTACCTTACTTGAAGTCTGCCGTCCGCAATGCGCTAGCTGAGCAATAATAGGCGTACCATATTGATGTACCACGTTGGTAAGTTTTTTGTATTTATCGGCGATGCTATCGCCGTAAAACGCAAGACATCTGGGATAAGACGACGCGCCCTCGGGACTTACTATCGCATAGCCCTGTATAATACATCCTACCTCGTTTTGAGCCAAAAAAGCGTATTTGCGAATAAGTTCTTCACTAGGTCCGCCGTCTTCGTCCGCCAAGCCGTCGTGAGTAGCCGAACGAATAATTCTATTCTTCAGTTTTACCTTGCCGACTTGGCAGTTCTCAAAAATATTCATAAAAATTCTTACTCCTATTAATACTAGGAAAATCTTAATAAGTAACTGTAATTATAATTTGTTAGCTTTTAACTTCGGCGTTTATAACAATCATATCCATTGGCTTATCGGAAATGTTATTCTCAAGTACGACGCCGTCTGCCGACTTGAAATACCAGCCTTCGTCTGCATTGTCTATGGTATTGTCGTGGATATAGATATTCTTGTGTACCGCTCCGTTGTGAACAGTATTTTCCGGCATTACCTGCACGGTATAGCCTACTACTCTTCCAAACCTATTACCTGCTATCTCCACGTCGTTGACGTTACCGCTCTCGTACCAAGACTTTGCGTCGTCGGAAATGAGAATAGAGTGCATTGAAGTATTGTCGAAATTATTGTCGGTAATCTTGACCTTGCCACCGCTAGTCATCAATACTCCCCTTGTGATAATTCTCGTCATAAAATTGTGAGAGAACTCAACGTCCGGCACTGCCGACTTATCTTCTATAACATCGCCGACTATTGCTTGACTTACGTCGTCAAGTTGTAATCTAATCGTAGTTTCGTTGACAAGTTCCGACGCCAAAATCTTTGCTCTGCCATGCTCAAGCATTGAAGACACTTCAACAAAAGCAATTTCGTCGCCTACGCGCAAAGGATTGAACCCGTGCGTTTGGTGATGACAAAATCTTACTTCTATCTTATCGCCGACAATTTTCTTAATCTTGAAATGTATTCCGTGTACGTTGAGAGTATCGTCACCCGCGCCCGCAAATTCACAGCCTTTTATTGCGACTTGCCCGCGACACATACAGATATGCACAAAGTCTGCCGAAGAAATCATAAGTTTTGAACTGTCCTCAAGCGGTTTGAACTTGCAAGCGTTGATTTGCAAATTACTTGAGTTTTGCGCAACGTACGCCAGACCGTAATTAAAGCCTTGATTCACGCTCTCAAGCGAAACGTTGTCGCTCCTATCTACAAATATACCGTTGTTACTTCTCAACTCGTCGTATACATAGTATCTATCGCCCACTCTGAATCTTGATGTTTTGATATACTTTGCTCTGATTTTGTGCGGTTCAAGTTCTTTTATATAATAAGCGTTTCTCAATGGATGCGCCTTTCTGATTATAGTATTTTCGTTCTCTTTGGGGATATATCCGAACCACCAACCCAATACCGACTTATTAAACCTTGAGCGATAATCTTCTCCCACAAAATAATATCTGCAATGGAATTTATGATACCTCGACTCCCTGTCTATTTCAAAGTCAACGTGCGTCTTACCCACTTCAACGACTTTCAACTCGTGCATATCGGGATTATCAACTTTTATAGAAAAGTTTTTAAGCGTGATATTCTTGCTGTTGACGATTGCGATATTCGTCATCTTTCCGTGCATAACGAATACACAGCCGTTGCCGTCTATCGTCAAATCTTTTTGACCATCTATCCATATACCTATATTGTTGCGGTGCGGTACCGTCCCCCTGCGCCACTGTCTATCTCCGACTGTATTGGTTACAAACAGGTCTTTAGTACATACCTTGTTAGCGTAAAGGTGATACTCTCCTTTTTCAAAAGTTAGAGTCTTTTCCCCCTCAATATTTTCTAATTCGCAAAGCGCCTTTTGAAGAGTATGACTTACGTCCTCGCCTGCGATTACTCCAAATTCTCTTGCTTCGTAATTCATAGTTACTCCTTTATCGCCCTTGGGCTATTAGCTTTATTTTTGTTGAGTTTCAAATCTGAACTCGCCTATTCCGAGGGCTATTATTTCGCCCATCATATCTGTGAGTTTGTCCAAAGTGACGTTTAGTTTGCCCTTGAAAACGTCAACGTACATACTTGCAAATCCGTTGGTGTAAAACCTGACGATAAGCAAAAACTTCTCTTTGCCGTGTATTTCGTCGGTTTTCACCTCTTCCACGACCGTAGCAACAAAAAACTCTTTGAGTTTGTCAATAAAATTCTCGCCCACCTTTGCGCATATAAGACGCTTATAAAAATCGTAGTCCTTTTGCAAAAAATCGGCAATCTCTCTTAAAAACGGCGTAGGATTGGCTATGATGCTTTCTTTGTACGCCGAAAAGAGTGAAAGTATCTTATCCGTAACTTCCTTTTCTATCTCTTCAAGTACGTCGGTAATATTGTTGTAGTGCGCATAAAACGTACCGCGATTAAGTCCGGATAGTTTGACTATCTCCGTAACAGTGATTTCCTCTAAATCTTTTTTTTGCAACAACTTGGAAAACGCATTCTTTATTAACTTCTTGGAGCGGTACGCGCTCCTATACTGGTTTCTCTCTATCATATTACCCTCTATAAGTTGATTATACACGACACTTGTTCAAAAGTCAACACCTGTTTATGATTGTAGCCGAGAAACGCGCAAAATAAAACACCTAAGCAACGCGCTTAGGATCGTGTCAAATCAAATACTTTAGTTGTCGTTAGTCTAATTAATGAAAAGCAAAATCAAATCTAATGCGATTACAAATTTATGGCGATTTTATATACTTCGTCTTTGTTCAGTCCGTTTGCTTTGGCGACTTGTTTAATAGCAGTCTTTTTATCAACTCCGCTACTTAGCAGATTAGCAAGTTGTTCTTCAATACTGCCTTGAGGTTTTTGCTCTACATCGTCTGCGGACTCGACAATCAACACGTACTCGCCTTTAGGCGATTCTTGCGCTCCCTCCGCTAAAGTCGTAACAATATGCTCTTCGTGTATCTTGGTAATTTCTCTGACAATATGCAATTTCCTATTTCCCCAAAAACTGTATAAATACTCAACGTCTTTATTTACGTCGTAAGGAGAAGAATAAAATACCAAAGATGTCTTGACGTTTTTGAAAGGAGTTAAAAGTTCCGCCCTATCTTTGTTTTTGTCCGGCAAAAAGCCAATGAACGTAAATACAGGTTGACATATACCCGACAACGCCATTGCGCTGGTCAGCGCAGTAGCCCCCGGAATTACGCTTATCTCCACTCCCCTTACCAAAAGATCATTTACGACTATAGCGCCCGGATCGGATATGCACGGCATACCGGCGTCTGTGATGAGCGCGATGTCCTTGCCATCTTTTATCATATCATAAATCTTGTCTACGCTTGCCTTCTCATTAAACTTATGACAGGCGAAAAGAGGTTTTTTAATCTCATAATAATTGAGCAATTTGAGAGAGTGACGAGTGTCCTCGCAAGCTATGGCGTCCACTGATTTGAGCGTTTCAAGCGCTCTCAAAGTAATGTCGGAAAGATTGCCTATCGGCGTACCCACAAGATATAATTTTGCCATACCTACCTCTCAAACCCGTATATTATTATCATAACATATATCAACGGCTTTGCAATAACAAATTAAGAAATTTTGTATAATTTATTTACTTATCAAAAAAATTGCGTATAATATAGGTGTATGACAAAATACGACAAAAAAATACGCAATTCGATAATAGCATTAATCAGCGCTATGGCAATATTGGGCATCACTATTGTCATATCGTACTTTGTTATCTACGGACCTCACGGCATAACTCTTCTTGGCAATAAGAGCAAAAAAGCCTTGTCCTACGCAAGCGCGAATTCTTCTGATGAGCAAGGCTCAACGGTATTTTTTGGAGATTCAATAACTGAGATGTGCGACCTTAAAGAATATTATCCAAATATCAACTCTTACAATAGAGGCATATCCGGCGATACGACTGAGGACATGGTCAAACGCTTTGAATCCAACGTACTGGCTCTCGCCCCGTCCAATATAGTATTATTGGGAGGCACGAACGATATAGGTAGAAACATAGCTCCGAAGAATATCGCAAATAATATTGAGTTAATTATTCAAAAAACGCAACAATCGCTACCCGATTGCAAAATGTTTATACAATCGGTGTATCCTGTAAATCCTGCGAGAAAACCTACCTTTTATAGCAAAACAGGCAGTCGAACAAACGATACTATAGACGAGCTTAACCTGATTTTGCAAGACTTATGCAAGCAATACGACTGTATATATATCGACGTCAACACTCATCTCAAAGACAGCGACGGTAATCTCAAAAAAGCGTATTCTATCGACGGACTGCACCTCACCAAGCAAGGATACGAAATGGTCGCAAAAATAGTTACGCCTTTTCTTGAAGATTACGTTTAAGATAGGAAATTTACGACAAAAGTTCCTGCCGAAATATTTGCTTCTATTCGCAAATTCTTAGTCCCGGTCTGGTTTGATATATTGCACGAACCCGCGCTCTTTTCTATAGCAACGCTGTAATCTGACTTCGCGCCTACCATTCCTAATTTGACGGTTCCTGCGCTGATATCAAAATCGACGGTATTAGTCTGAAGTTTACTAATATTTGCCGTTCCTGCGCTGACGTTGCCCACAACGGACGGACATACGAGCGACTTAAAATTTATATTGCCCGCGCTCAAATCAATGCGTACGTCTTCCGCGGATACTAAGTTTTGCGCATTCAACGTTCCGGCATTCAAGTCAACCGATAATTTTTTGCATTCTAAATCTCCTGTTGAGAACGTACCTGCATTCATTTTAATATTAATATTACCGTATTCCCCGCCTGCAAGTTTTATTGTACCTGCGTTCATATCAAGTTGAATATTCATAACGTCGCCTTGCGGTATCCATATTTTTGCAGTCGGCGTCTTTATAAACCAACTCAAAAAATTCCAATTGCGTTTGATTGACGTCGAAAATGACAAAGTTCCGTTGTCCTCGGCGATTGTTGCTGACAAAATCTTATTTTCAGGATATTCAATCTTTATCTTATCCCCGTCATAATAGTTTATCTCAAGCGTCCCTGCCGAAAAGTCAATATCAAGCGTGGTATTATTTTCCACGCATTCATACTCTTTCATCTTATAATCGCCGTCTAATTGCCAGTTGTTTACGCCTAATGCGATTACGAGAACTGTAATTCCTAAAGCAAGAATTACCGCTCCTGCGATTATTGCCTTTACAAATCCTTTCATAATTATTTCTCCTTTCCGTTGAACAATGATTTAAGCCATGCGAAAAATCTTCCAAAAAGTTTCCACATAAGTTTTACGAGCTTGAAAAAAATCGGCATTATCATAATACTAAGCCCAAAAATAACAAGCCCCAATCCTATCATAACGGCTCCCAACGTATAATCGGAAAATAATGCGACAACACCCTCGCCGATTGCGCCGATTCCTGCTATAAGCAAAGCGCATGGAGTTACGCAAAACCCAATCGTCACGCCGACCATAGCCATAATAATTCCAAATATCGGAATTGCAAATATCACACAAAGTAGAGCAAAAATCCAAGTTTTGTTACTTGCTCTTTGTTGAGCGCTTTGCGTCGAATACTGCTCCGTATTATCCGTTGGCTGAACTACGCATTCTCCATACCCTTGGTCATACGGTTGTTCGCTCTTTTCCCCGCTTGACGTATCAATCGAGAACTGTTCGCTACTTTCTGCTAGTATACGCTGAGCGGCGTCGTAGGGAGCGCCAAACTCTGCAGTTATTTCCCGCTCGGAATAACCAGCGTCGCGCCTATCGGCGTACGCTTCGGCATAGTAATCAAGCACTCTGACTCTCTCCTGTTCAGATACGCATAAAAGATTGCTTTTGAGTTCGTCCCGCCATTCGTTATACGTCATAGTTACCTCCACTGTGGACTATATACGACCACCAAATAACTTTTTATATATAGAATTAATTTCAAGCAAATCATCTCTGCCCGATTTGAGTTTTTCCAGTCCCAGCGCCGTAATCCTATAATACCTTCTAAGACGCCCGTTGAACTCTGCAGTGCGAGTAATCACGTACCCGCCGACTTCCAGTCTTTTCAAAATAGGATAAAGCGTGCTTTCCGATATCTCGATAATGCCCGTAAGGTCGCTTATTATTTTATAGCCGTAACTTTCCCCTTTGCTAATAGCATGAAGAACGCATACGTCCAATATCCCTTTTTTCAACTGTATATCCACTTATAGTACCCCGCTATATATAATACTATACAATGCATAGTATTGCTTGTCAAGTATTTCCGCAATATTTAACGCAAATATTATTCTATCAAATTAATTATAATTTTTATCATATTTATTCTTGACACAATAGTATGTATATCATATAATATGATTACTGTCTATTTGACAAAAATGA
>CAMWPK010000004.1 GCA_947176115.1 uncultured Clostridia bacterium | reverse complement strand
CGTAGACGGAATCAATATTGCGCTGAAATATATCTCAAAGCTATTTAGCAAATAGTTGTTAAGATACAAAAGCGATATTACAAGCCCTATTTTATCTCCAATATATTATATATAAATAATTGTTTTTTGCTTTTGCGTGTGATATAATGTATCTGCATATGAGCGTTTTTAATGATTTGTATAATATAAAACGCATAGGTGGGAATAATGAAAAGTAGAGCGTAGCGTAATACGCTAGGCAGAGAGATATCAACATTACGTATTTTGAAATACAAGAGGTTAATATGACAAACAAGACAAGACAGATAGTAGTTGTGGTGGCAGTATTCGTAATTGCTTTGGCGTCACTTGGTACAATTATAGGACTTTTGGTCAATACGGGGCAGTTGTCCGAATACTCTGACGGATTTAGATACGAAGTCAACGGGTCAAGAGTTACTATCGTTAGTTACGAGGGTAGCGATACCGACGTTGTCGTACCCGACAAACTCAAAGGACACAGAGTGGTCGGAGTAGCCAAAGACGCTTTCTTAAATTCTGCAAGTTTGATTAAATCTATCAAGTTCAACTGCACTTACTCTTCCTTTTATATTGCAGACGAGGCTTTTGCCAAATTAACTGCGCTTGAAAAAGTTGTCTTGCCAAGCAATCTAAAGGAGATACCTTACGGAGCTTTTGAAGAATGCACGTCGCTTAAGAGCGTAATTATTCCCAACAGCGTTACCGTAATAGGAAGCAACGCTTTCAAAGGTTGTAATTCTTTGAATTTTATCTACAGTAGCGAGAACTATTCGACCGAGGGCGATAACGCTATCAGAAACAACGCGATTTATCTTCCGACATCGTTGCTTGAGATAAGCGCAAGCGCTTTTGAAGATTGCACTGCTATAGCAAACATGTATATTTCCAAGGACTTGGAGAAGATAGGCGACAAGGCGTTCAACGGTTGTAAAAATCTTACGGGCTTAGTAGTAGCCGATGAAAGTGAAATAACCAGTATCGGCGAATACGCATTTTGCGATACGACGCTAAGTTCGTCGGCTAGCACACCGCTTTCTTTCCCAAACGTCGTTACGATAGGCGCGCACGCTTTTGAAAGTATCAATACCACTTACTTTGCTTATATGGAATTGCCTAATACAGTAACGAGTATCGGCGAATACGCTTTTTCCGAATGTACGTCGCTTAGCAAATTCGTAATGGCTGAAGATACTCAGATAGAAACTATGGGCGAGGGCGTATTCCAAGGTTGCACTGCTTTGAGAAATATCACGTTGCCTACAGAAATCAAGGAAATTCCCGCAAAGACTTTTATGGGGTGTTTTAGACTGTTATACGGCGATAACGACTTCGTTATAGGCAAGAATGTGGAGAGTATCGGCGACGGAGCGTTTGCGCTCAACGTCGGCATGAGCGATACCTTGGTGGTTGCGGACTATATGCGACACGTGATCACCGTTGACGAGGAGAACGAACATTTTACTATCATAAGACTTGAAGACAACAAGAGAGAGAATACGTCCTCGACGGCAGATTCGACTTATAGACAAGGCTTGCTCACCGACATTGGCGGTACGACTATTTACGCTTACTACGGCTCTTACGATTCTAAATCGTATAGCCCTTCTACCAACGGCAAGACGTTCAGACTTTTGGACGTAGAAGGCAGAACCGTGCAAGGCATTACCACCGTTAGACCTTATGCGTTTGCCGGCGTGAAATTTGAGTATATCGAGCTTCCCGTTACGATAAAAGAAATCGGCGAATATGCATTCTTCGGTAGCAACGTTACTACTTGTTACACTTCCGCAATAGATTGGGAGTTTACGGATAAGTCTTTCAGTAAGGAAAAAGACGGACAACCGATTATTGACGTATTGCTTCTCCAAAGCAAAGACGGTGTCGAAGCCTTTTTGCGTAAACTTGGCGAAGCCGGTATACCTGCGGGAACTTACAGCGGAGATTTGTCTTAAGGTATAATTATATAAATAATGGATAATACAGCTGAGCGAATTTTGCTTGGCTGTATTTATTTTTATGAATACATAAAAGGTTTTTCTTTGCTTATACTATGCTCGGAGGTCATTATGAAAGAGACAGGTATAGTAAGAAGAATTGACGAATTGGGTAGAGTAGTAATTCCAAAGGAATTGAGAAAAGTACTCAAACTTAAGGAAGGCGAATTGCTGGAGATATTCACCAACGATAGCGGTGAATTGGTATTTAAGAAATACAACGAAGTAGGCGCTACGCCTGAACAACTTGACGCGATAAGCAAGGTGCTTTACAAGAACACGGGCAAGGAAGTGGCAATTTGCGACACAAGCAGTATCTTGGCGCACGTTGGCGGTAAGGAAGGTCTTCAAGGCGAAGATATAAGCGACGAACTGTACGGCGTACTTGACAATCGCAAGTCGCGACTTATCAAGGACAGAGGTATTCGTCTTGTAGACGATATGCAAATCAATCGAAACTCCGAACAGTACATTGTTCCGCTTATCAGTAGCGGTGATTTGTACGGCGGTATTATTCTTTCGGCAGAAAAGCTCGGCGCGGTAGACATGGCGCTTTGCGACGCAATGGCAGGGTACTTGACGTACAATATAGGCTAGAATGAAAAGACGTACGATAGCGCAAGGCGCAATATTGCTTGCGGTATGTTCTATAGTCGCAAAATTACTTGGCGGAGCATATCGCATTGCGCTCACTTACGTGTTGGGAGCGGAAGGCATAGGCTACTATCAATTGGTCTTCCCATTCTTTGCGCTGTTACTTGCCATTATCAGCAACGCGATACCGCTTACTCTCTCACGACAGATATCCGCAGAGATAGCTCACGACAGATCGGGAGCAGTTGGCTCTATAATTAGGAAATCGGTTTTATATGCAGTCTTTGCTGGCGCGGTGGGCGCAATATTCACAGTATTACTTTCGCGCGTTATGGCCAACGCGCAATCGCAAGAGGGCGTATATATCTGCTACGTTGCAATAGCGCCGGCAATAATATTCGTAACTTTGGCGGGCGTATTCAAAGGCTGGTTTTTAGGACACGGCAACACCGCGCCGTCGGGAGTAAGCCAAATCGTTGAGGTATTCGTAAAATTCGGTCTTGGTCTGCTCTTTGCGTTCTTACTAATGAAAAGGGGACTTATGCAAGCCGTTGCCGGAGCATTAGTCGCAGTAAGCGTAAGCGAGTTTGTTTCGCTCTTAACTGTATTTATATGGTATACGGTTTCGGCAAAAGACGAGAGGAAGTTGCCTGCGCTTGAAACAGAATACAAATTCTTTTCTACTTTTCTACCTATCACGGCAAGCGGGTTTATCTTTCCGTTGATAGCTTTTATGGACAGTATTATGGTCGTCAATTTGCTCATCCACGGCGGAGCGACAGACGCGGTAAGTCAATACGGTATACTCACAGGTCCCGTTGCGTCGGTGATAAATATGCCTATCGTACTTGCAATGTCTATATCAGTAGCGATAGTGCCTGCGGTAGCAAGCGCAATGGCAGGGTATGACGTAGTATCTATTAAGCAAAAGACAGCCACTACCTTGAAGATGTGTCTTATGATAGCCATGCCATTCTTTTTGGGCGGAGCAATTATGTCAAGACAAGTCGTCGGATTGCTCTATCCGACGCTTGGACAGGCAAATAAAGAATTGACGGCGTATCTTCTTTCTTTGACGGCAATTAATATTTTGTTGTTGTCGTTGCTGGAAGCTCTTGACGCAATACTGCAAGGACTTGGCAGACTTCGTCCCGTGCTTATCAACATTGCCGTGGGCGGAGCGCTCAAGATACTCATTGAGCTGATATTCGTGCCGAGATGGGGTATTGCGGTAAGCGGTATATCCTCAATCGTGTTCTACTTGACTGCTTTTACTCTCAACGGCGTTTATTACAACAAACTTGTAGGTAAAAATACAAAACTCTTCAAAAGTATTAGTAAAATTATGTTGGCGGGTGCTATAATGTCATTGGCAATGTTACCGTCTGTATTCATTCACAGCAATATATGGTCGCTAATCTATGCGATTTGCGCAGGAGCCGTGGCGTATATAGGAACGCTACTACTGACGAGAGCGGTGGATGAGAATGAAATGCAGATGTTACCGCTTGGCAATAAGCTAACGCGTGTCTTAACAAAAGTGAAATATTATAAGAGCATTTGATTTAATGTTGACGGCGGGATTGCGGTACTTAATTATAGACTTTTAAGCAAGGAGAGTAAGCAAAATGATAACGGTAGTGGCGTTGGGTTGCGCTAAAGGACAGCTCACTATTGCGGGCGCTGAAGCTATTGACAAAGCAAGCAAGGTCTTTGTCAAAACTGCGCTCACCGATACATACGAATATTTCAAAGACAAGGGCATAGAATGTATATCCCTTGATTTTATCTATGACAAATCCCAAAATTTTGACGAGCTTGACGAAGAAATAGCAAACTACCTCATAATGCAAAATACAGATATAGTATACTGCGTCAACGGTAGCGGATACGAGGACAGGTCTGTCGCTTTGCTAAGAGAAAAGACTGAAGTTGAGATACTTCCGTCTGCATCCTTTGGCATAGCCGGCGGTAAGCCGAGTATGGCAAGCGTTGTGATTAGCGCCTACGAACTTGCAAATATCAAGGGCTTTAATTACGATACCCGACTATCGATGTGCGTAACGGATATAGACAATTCATTCATTGCAGGCGAAGTAAAACTTATTCTGCAAAATATTTTGGGCGATGAAGAAATCGCGTTTTTCAACGGCAAAGAAATTGCGATTTACGAATTGGACAGACAAGATAAGTACGACTATGCGACGACGCTTTTCGTTCCGCCCAAGAATCTCGTAGAAAAGCAAAGATTTAACTTTTTTGATTTATATCAGATTATGCGCGTATTGCGCGGAGAAAACGGCTGTCAGTGGGATAAAGCCCAGACGCACGAGAGCATAAGACAAAACGCTGTAGAAGAAGCCTACGAGCTCGTAGAGGCTATCAACAACGACGATATAGACAATATTGTCGAGGAGAGCGGAGATTTGTTTTTGCAAAGTATATTTCATTGCGTGATAGCCGAGGATTGCGCGGAGTTTAACTTGGAAGACTGCTTGAGCGGTATATGCAGAAAACTTATTGACAGACATACGCATATATTCGGCGACGTTGTAGCCAACACCCCAGAAGAAGCGCTAAAGGCTTGGGATAACGCAAAAGCCAAGGAAAAGCGTTATTCGTCTGCAAGCGACAAGATAGATAAGATTGCCAAGGCGTTGCCTGCGCTTATGCGAGCATACAAAATACAAAAGTCTGCGGGCAAAGTTGGATTTGAATTCGACGATTTCGAGCAAGTAATCGGCAAGGTAAAAGAGGAGATAGAGGAGTTTTGCAAAGCCAAGACGGCAGACGAACTTGAGGACGAGGGCGGAGATATTCTTCTTGCGGTAGTCAACGCTTTGAGGTGGAAAAAGGTCGAGCCTGAAGTTGCGCTGTCAAGGGCTATAGATAAATTCGTCAAGAGATTCAAATACGTTGAGGATAAGTGTAACGGCGATATGCAGAGCAAGAGCCTTGACGAGTTGAACGTACTTTGGGAGGAAGCAAAAGTTGCCACAAAGCATTGATTTTAAGGGCGTGGTTTTCGCTCCCATAGCAGGATATAGCGACGTCGGCGCGCGAAAAGTGAGCGCTATGCGCGGGGCTGATATGACTTATACCGAAATGGTAAGCGCAAAGGGCTTGGTATACGGTAGCGAAAAGACAGAGGACTTACTGCGCACTACCGATAGCGAAAAAATTAAGTGCGTACAGATCTTCGGTAGCGAGCCGTACTATATATCCAAAGCCGTTGAGCATAAGGCGCTTGAGAAATTTGACGTAATAGACATCAATATGGGATGTCCCGTGCCAAAGATTGTTAAGAACGGCGAGGGTAGCGCATTGCTAGAGAACATTCCTTTAGCGCAAGAGATAGTTAGGTCGGCGAAGGTTGTCGGCAAGCCTGTTACCGTCAAATACCGTCTAGGCGTCAACGCGCAGAATATAATTGCCGTAGACTTTGGCAAAGCAATGCAGGACGCAGGCGCAAGCGCGATAACCGTTCACGGCCGTACACGCGAGCAGATGTACGCAGGTAAAGCAGATTGGCAGGAAATAGCCAAGGTAAAAAAAGCGGTAAATATCCCCGTATTCGTCAACGGCGATATCGTCGATAAGACAAGTTATCAAGAGGCAATGACGGCGACGGGTTGCGACGGCGCGATGATTGCCAGAGGAGCGCTCGGCAATCCTAAGATATTCAGCGACATTAAGGGCATAGATATTGAAAATTACAGCCTAAAGCAAGACATATTGACGCACTTAAATACTATGTTGGAATTTCATCATCCCAATTTTGTAGCGTGTAATTTCAAGAAACATCTTGCTTATTACTGTCGCGGAATGAGAGGACAAAGACAAATCAAACTTGACGCGTACGCGAGCAAAACGATTGACGATATAAGGCGAGTGATCGATAGATATTTTTAGTGAGGCGGTAAAGAAGTGATAATACAAAAAGCCAAAATGCAAGATGCGCAAGAAATTTTTTATTTGACGCAAGATACGATACGCGCTGAGTATACCGACGTCTATAATCAATATGAAATAGACTTTTTTTCCGCACTGCACAGCCAAGAAGCAATCGAAGAGGATATAGCAAAAGGAATCGTATACGTTCTTTCAAAAGGCAACAAAATCTTGGCTACTGCGACTGTTGAGGGAAATCATTTGATGAGAGTTTTTGTGGAGAAATCACATATAGGACAGGGATTTGGCAGTCAAATTATGGACTTTATTGAACATAAGATTGCACAAAATTATGACGAAATTGTCCTTGATACTTCGCTTGTTGCAAAGAATTTTTATCTTCACAGAGGATATGTGTTTACGCATAGCGAAACTTTGGAGATAGAAAACGGAAGAATATTAGAGTACGAAGTAATGAAGAAAAATTTAACGGAAGGTAAGTAATGATAAACATAGTACTAGTAAATCCCGAAATCCCCAACAACACAGGCAACATTGTTCGCACATGCGCGGTGACGGGCGCGAAATTACATATAATCGAGCCGTGCGGATTTAGTTGGGAGGACAAGTATCTCAAGCGTAGCGGACTTGACTATTGGGAGATATCAGACGTCAACCGCTACGAAAGCATGCAAGCATTTTTGGCTAAGAACTTCGGCGACAAAGCGGACACTTGCGACAACGTTGCTTTGGCGGTAAAAAACACCAAACTAAATAGCAAAGACCAATTTTTCTTTGCTTCCACCAAGTCGGATCACAATCATACCGACGTGAAGTATAATGAGGAGTGCTGGGTATTCTTCGGCAGAGAAACAAAAGGACTTGACGAAGAGCTTCTTCATGAAAACTACGCCGATTGCATACGTATTCCTATGCGCGCAGAAGCGCGTTCGCTCAATCTTGCCAATAGCGTAGCAATTATTATTTATGAGTATCACCGTCAACATGGGTATAGGGGATTGAGCGAGGTAGGCAAGTTAACAAAAGTATTCTAACTTTGTAAATTTTTTATTATAATAAAGTAAAAACTTTTTATTAGTATTGAAATTGTAAAAATATTATGCTAAAATGTGTATGCTAATAAAGTAGGGGGATAGGCGCTAAATGCAATTTGTGAATTATAAGAATTACGGCAAATGCGTAAAATTATCAAAGGGTGGTAAAACCATGCTTATCACCGTTGACGTCGGTCCCAGAGTTATTTTCTACGGCTATGACGGCGGAGGAAATATCTTCTACGAGGACGAGAAAGACCTTATCAATAAGGGCGGAGAGTTTTTTGATACGCATCTTCAAGGCAAAGGCATTTGGCACATCTACGGCGGTCATAGGCTTTGGAAGTGTCCTGAATATCTTGACACCTACTATCCCGACAATTCGTCCGTCAAAGTCGTGGAAGAGAACGACAGCGTTATATTTATCAGCGACGTTGAGATTACCACTAATTTGCAAAAGAGTATAAAGATAACTATGGACGACAACGGCAACGCCGTATTGGAGCATAGATTTGTCAACAAAGGAGATTGCGCTACTTCGCGCGTTGCGCTTTGGGCGCTTTCCGTAATGGATAAGGGAGCGAAAGCGTATATCCCAATGAGTAGCGAGGATACGGGTCTTTTGCCCAACAGAAATCTCTCGCTTTGGAGCTATACGGATATTAAAGACGAAAGGCTAGAAATTCTCAACAACGCTATAGTATTAAAGCAAAAGAATATTGCTCAGCCTCTCAAGATTGGTACTTTTGCCTGCGGACCGGTTAGCGTGGAAGTCAAGGGTATGAAGTTTTGTATAGAGATAAATTCTCCTGAGGGCGAATACGGCGACAATAATTGCAATATCGAAACTTATACCAACGATATTATGTTGGAGATAGAGACGCTCTCACCGCTTAGAAGTTTGGCAGTGGGCGAAGAAGCCGTACATATAGAAAAATGGAGTTTGACAAAATAATGAAAAAGCGTAGTTTTGTATCAATACTTTTAATATTATCAATAGTCTTGGTATTGTCTTTGACGGCTTGTAGCGGATTGTTTGGCAATTCCGACCCATCGAGATATTACATTGACATAGGTCACGTAGAAGACGCCAGCGTGGCAAGTATCGTAGCCAACAATTCAATCGCGTCTTGCGTACGCATAATAACTGACTACAAAAGGAACGGCAAAGTAGTCGCTTCAAGCGCTAGTAGCGGTTTTGTTATCACAGAGGACGGCTACGTGTTGACCAATAGGCACTGCGTAGTTCGCTATTACTCAACGGGTACCGACACTCCCTCCCAGACGGATACTACGTGTATGGACGCCGATTACTACGTTGTTTTTGCCGATAATATTCAATATACAGCTTCGTTAGTGGATTGGTGTTCTACGGCAGATATTGCCGTGCTTAAAATCAACGCTACGAATAGCATTCTTCCTTTTCTGTCGCAAAAATTCCAACCGTTGGTATTGGAAACCGAGCAAGAATTGTATTACGGTCAAAGAGTGTATACTATAGGCAATCCAGAAAATTTGGGGTTAATGTTCTCCGAATTAATGATTTCTATGCCTTCGGTGCGATTTAGGAAAGAAGACGAAAATGAGAATATCATAGAAGATTCTTTCATTTCCACAGTTCTTGACGGCAACGTAAATCACGGCAACAGCGGTGGACCTGTTATCAACGTGTATAGCAGAGTAAGCGGAATTATTTACGGAAGAATTGATGGCAGTAAAAAGGACGCGTACGGCATAGGTTGCGCGCTTCCTACAAGCGAAATTATCAGCTTTTTAGACAGTATAAAGAGCGTAAAAATCAACTATTTGACGACGCCTGCGCCGTCAGGTAATTGATTAGCGACTTAAATATTTAGCCATTTAGAGAAGTACGTAAGAGAATGTCACAAGATAAGAAAGTCAATTTGCATAAAGGTCACAGACAAAGAGTTAAAGAAAAAGTCATGGAACAAGGCATATTGCATTTGCCTGAACATGAAGCTCTTGAGTTGTGGCTATATCCGCTTATCCCAATGAAAGATACCAATGCTATTGCTCATGAATTGATAAATAGGTTCGGCAGTCTTCAGAACGTTTTTGACGCTTCGCCGAAAGTGCTTATGGAAGTCAAGAATATGACTGAAAACGCCGCGTTGTTCTTAAGCATCTTTCCGCAAATGGCGAAAATATATACTTCTCAAAAGTTTGGACCAAAGCCGATGCTTGACACAATCGCCCACGCAGTAGAGTATCTTCAGAATTTGTTTCTAGACGAAAAGGAAGAAGCCATGTATATGCTGATGCTCAACGCTAAGGGCATGCTTTTGTCAAGTTGCAAGGTAGGCGTGGGGAGTATAGATTCCTGTCAACTCAATACCCGCGAGTTTATAATGCGTACCGCAGATTCTCAAGGTAATTGTATTATGATTGCGCACAATCATCCGTCGGGCTCTTCGTCGCCTTCGTATGAAGATTGCGAATTTACAAGATGGTTGGTTCCATTCGCCGAAGTTTTGGGTATTAGTATTATCGACCATATCATCATATCCACGGAAGGCTATTATTCTTTTAGAGAAAACGATATGCTTTCTAATTACGCGGGAGTGTTCAAGAAATATCTGGAGAATGCAAAGGCTTCTGATAAGTATTCCATGAACGTCAGAAAGTTTTCTGATAAGAAGTAGTTTGGCGAAAAGCGAGGTGTCGTGGCTTTGCACGGCAATAACGCTTCCCATACTTCGTCAAACTCTCTTGACGTACATACAGTACGCCTGCGTTCGTTTTCCTAGTATGTAAACCGTTCTCGCTTGTGAAAATCTCACGCCACTCTCTTCTCGCCAAACATTTATGTCATTATGACCATAACCGAAAATCATGGAGAATTTTCTACCGTAAAAAAGCCCTTATCTTATCGATAGGGGCTTTTGTCATTTCAAGCGTAGTCGAGAAATCTCAACCTTATACTTATTTCTTAAATTCGCTAAAGTCAAGAGTCGCGAAGTAATCCTCAGGAGTTTCGGCTCTTCTTATGAGCTTAACGGAGCCGTCCTCTTTGAGGAGAAGTTCGGCGGAGCGGAGCTTACCGTTGTAGTTATATCCCATAGAGAAGCCGTGCGCGCCTGCGTCGTGAATATTGACGTAATCGCCGATTTCTACTTGAGGCAACATTCTGTCTACGGCAAACTTGTCGTTGTTTTCGCAAAGACCGCCGGTGACGTCGCACTTATAGGTAAGCGGGTCGTTTTCCTTGCCAAGTACGGTGATATGGTGGTATGCGCCGTAGATTGCCGGACGCATTAGATTTGCCGCGCAAGCGTCTAGACCTACGTACTCTTTCCATATATGCTTTTTGTGTACTACCTTTGCGATAAGCGCGCCGTATGGGGCAAGCATAAATCTGCCAAGTTCGGTGAATATAGCCACGTCGTCCATACCGTTGGGTACGAGTACCTCTTCATACGCTTTGCGTACGCCTTCGCCTATTGCAAGTATGTCGTTGCCTTCCTTGTCGGGGCGGTACTGTACGCCTACGCCACCTGAGAGATTGATAAATGCGATATGTACGCCGATTTCCTTTTTGAGTTCGACAGCAAGTTCAAAGAGTATCTTAGCAAGAGTGGGGTAATATCCGGTACCTACGGTGTTGCTTGCCAAAAATGCGTGTATGCCAAAATGTTTTACGCCGTATTCCTTGAGCTTAGCGTAAGCAATCTTAATTTGCTCTTTGGTCATTCCGTATTTGGCGTCTTTAGGAGTATCCATAATCTCATTGTTGAGAGTAAAGTCGCCACCTGGATTGTATCTACAACACATTGTTTCTTGGAAAGGCGCCAAGTCCTTGTAGAAATCTATGTGCGTGAGATCGTCGAAGTTGATAATTGCGCCGAGTTTAGACGCGAGTTGGAAATCTTCCTTAGGAGTTACGTTGGACGAAAACATAATCTCGTGTCCTTTGAAGCCCACTTTATCGCTCATCATAAGTTCGGTGAGAGAAGAGCAGTCAGCTCCTGCGCCTTCTTCCTTAAGTATCTTCAAAATATGCGGATTTGGCGTGGCCTTTACCGCGAAATATTCCTTAAAACCTTTATTCCAGGCAAAAGCCTTCTTAAGAAGTCTTGCATTTTCTCTTATGCCCTTTTCGTCGTAGATATGAAACGGCGTGGGGTAGGTCTTTGTAATTTCCTCGATTTGCTTCTTTGTCACAAAGGGAATTTTTTTCATTTTTATATTCTCCGTGTAAATTGTTATAGTAAGAGTATATATCTCACGTTTGGTTTTGTCAAATATAGATTACCAATTCGTCTTGTTTTTTCTTTTTAAGGTAGGCTCTCATGGGCAAGGATAGAGAAAAGTTCAAAGCGCCTTGCGGACAAGCCGATACGCACGTAAGACATCTTATACATTTGCCGTCCGTTACGCCGTTGGTTACGGCGCCTAATTTGCATACTTGCGCGCATATTCCGCAAGCGTTGCACTTATCGCTCTTAGTTATCCTAACTCCCAACTGACTTCTTTTGCGTTTTAGCAGATTAGACAATGGATTCTTATACGCTCTCGGTATCTTTATAGGCGAGGGCTTGAGAATTTTATCAATGATTGGCTCAAGACTTTGGAAATCGTCAAACTCCTCATCTTGCAAATATGAGTGGCGAGTGGGGATATACGCTCCCGCAACAATGCTGAGAGGGTATTTTCTTTGAACTTCATATAGAGCGTTGCCGTGACACATTCTGCCGTAAGTGGCAAGTAGTGTGAGATTTTCTATTTTCGTCTTGCTCAAGAAGTCTTTGACTTTATCGGGTAGGCTTTGGCAGTGTATTGGGAAAGCCAGAACGAGATTGTCAAATTCAAGATAGGGCGCGTCGTATATATCCCAAATTTCATAGTCTAACTTGTCTGCAAAATACTGCGCAATGCGCTTAGATTGATTGGTATTTGAATAGTATACTACAGCGTTAATCATTTATATAATCCTTCATTATTGCGCATTCGGGAATCTCTTCCAATGAAAATCCCAAAGAAGAAGTAAGCTCGGCTATAGCGTTTTCACGAGAGAGCGCTTTATCTCTGCTTGCAATAGATATTTCCAAAGCGCTGAAAGGTATCATATCGCTTTGCATAGTATAGAATCTTATGAATTGCGAATACTCCTTGCATTTTTCTATATTGCAACTCGTGTGCAAGCCTTTGTCCGTCGCTTGCGGAGGCGTCCAACCGCACTCTTTGATAATAGTGTTCTTTATCTTTTCCCAGTCGTAGTGTCCACCGCATATGTCGTTGAAATCTACTTGCACGAAAGCGGGAATATTACCGCTCCAAGACGACGCTCTTATTGCTCTCTTAAGCGGTTTAACCATAGACGGGACTTGACGTATTGCGTCCACGACGTTGCTCACTAACGGGTTGGTGTAGCCCGCTAATTTCTTCAATATATTGTCGCCGTACGCGAGTTGTTTCATTGTTTCTAGCGTATGGAACTGTCCCTTTTTCAACGGCGGATGCAAAGTAAGTATTCTTCCTATATTGATAAGTGAATTGAGAAATTTATTGTTGCCAAAGGAATAGGCGATTTTTGGCGCCATATGATTGTAATACAATCCCAAGAGTTGAGCGGGTTCGTTGCCGGCTACGAAATAGGGGATCTTGTTGGCGACTAGTTCAGGATAAAAAAGTACGTATGCAAGCGACGGACAGGCGCAAGTATTGCCTGCGGTTGAGTAAAGACGCTTGTATATCTTTTTCAGGTCTTCGTCGGCAATTTTGCGAGTGATAAACTCAACTTTGTTAAGCGTCCTTTTTGCGCCTTCGATACTTTGCTTGGCGCACTCTGAAATAAAGGGTAATTCCCAAGTCAGCGCAAGTACCCTTAAATCAAGAACTTTGGATAGGTAATATAGCAGATACGTAGAGTCCTTTCCGCCCGTATAGAATACCGCTACGTCAAACCTTGATTTTTTAGAGCGAGCAAAAGTATTTTTTATCGGCACTACGCTCTTTAAGTTTTGCGTTTCTTTTGCCGTGGCGCACATAGGGCATTGTCCGTGTTCGTCAAATTCAATTCCGGGTATGATAAAGTCGTTGGCAATACAGCTCTTGCAAAAACGCGCTTCCTTTAGCGATTTCGGTATAGCAATCAACTTGTCTTTTGTTACTATTTGCGTACCTAAGAGATTATCGATTACTTTTAATTGCATTTCGTCAAGTTGGCAAGGAAGGCTTTCGACAATCTTTTGTTGAGCGCGCGTAAGTCTAACTGTATTTCTAAACAGGTTAGGCTTGTTCCTAAGTCCAAAGTAGCGCAAACGCCCATTCTCCAAGTTCCATCTATTTTGCAAATAATACATATTATGCTCCTGACGATAGATTTAATAAACTCTAATAACATTATAAATTCAATATCGATATTTGTAAAGACTGAAATTACCAAATTTTTTTTTGCAATAAAACTGTTGACAGCATAAAATAACAGTGTTATAATAACGGTGTTATTAAATAAAGGAGTAAGGTATCGTGCGCAAGAAAGACGATTTGGCGGTAGACAAAATTTTGGAGTGTGCCAAGGACGAATTTATGGAAAAAGGCTTCGAGGGAGCGTCAATGCGTTCTATTGCAGAAAGAGCGGGGTATACTACCGGAATGTTATATGGAAGATTTGCAGATAAAAGCCAACTTTTCAAGGAACTCGTAGAAGAAGCATCAGATAAGTTATTCAATTATTTTTCTGACAGCGAAGACAAATTTGCCGAGTTGCCACCGCAAAATCAGTATAACGAGATGCACAGCTACGTTGACGAAAAAGTGGACGAAATGATAGATATTATCTACGACAACTTCGACGCTTTCAAGCTGATAATTTGCAAGAGCGCAGGAAGCGGTTACGAATATTACGTAGATAAGATGATAGATATAGAGACGGCCAATACGGTACGTTTTATCAATACGCTCAACAAAGCAGGTATCAAGATGAACGAAGTCCGCGCAGACTTGAGCCATATGCTCTCCAGCGCGATGTTCAACGGCATATTTGAGGTTGTCGCTCACGATCTGCCTAGAGAAGAAGCAAGAGGCTACGTCAAACAAGTACAAGATTTTTTCAACGCAGGGTGGGATAGACTTCTTGGCTTGCCGTCTGATTGGCAACGTTCGTGATAGAAGCACACTAATAGATTAAAATCGAGATTGATGAAATCTCTTTTTTAAGAAGCAGGTGTTAGCATTTGCTAACCAAATAAAATTGTTAATATTATTTTCAAGGAGGTTTGTATGAAACAAATACCAAAAATACAAATAGGAGGTATACCCAATGAAAAAGAAAAAAAGTAACTTGTCGGAACTTATGCAATTTGCAGGCAACCATAAGTTTTTGACTTACTCGTCTTGGATATTGTCGGTGATAAGCGCGACTCTTGCGCTTGTACCCTTCGTCTACATCTTCTTTATAATTAAAGAAGTAATAGAAGTTGCGCCCGACTTTTCCAATGCGACGCATATCGTGTTCAACGGTTGGATGGCGGTAGCCTTTGCGCTTGGGTCGATTATAGTCTATTTCGGCGCGTTGATGTGTTCGCACTTGTCAGCCTTTAGAATAGCAGGCAATATGCGAAAAACGACAATGAACCATATTTCCGAGCTACCTCTTGGTTTTATCGGTGAAGCGGGTAGCGGTAAGGTGCGTCGTATTGTAAATGAAAGCAGTAGGGCTACGGAGACGTTCCTTGCGCACCAGTTGCCTGATATGGCAGGAGCTATTGCTACGCCTATTGGAATGATAATCATGCTATTCCTATTCGATTGGCGTTTTGGGCTTATAAGTCTTGTGCCTGTAGTCGTAGGCTTTTTGTGTATGTTCAAGATGGCAGGTCCAAAGATGGCGGAAGATATGAAGAAGTACAACAGCGCGCTTGAAGATATGAACAATCAAGCGGTTGAGTATGTGCGCGGTGTTCCTGTAGTCAAGACTTTCAATCAGACGGTACATTCTTTTAAGAAGTTCCAAGGCTCGATTGACAATTACTATAAGTTCTGCGTTTCGTATTGCAAAAAATGTCGCGGTCCGATGCTGTGGTTTACTATGCTTATTAACAGCGCATTTGCGTTCCTTATAACGCTTGCTCTTATCTTGGCAGGAGGAGAGGCGATTGAGCAGAAAGTACTTCTCAACTTTATTTTCTACGTCATCTTTACGCCTATCATAACTACTGCGCTTACAAAAGTAATGTATATGAGCGAAAACGGTATGATTGTAGCCGACGCATTGGAACGCATCCATTCAATACTTGATTTGAAGCCGTTACCCGAGGCGGAAAAGAGCCAAAAGCCAAAAGACAACTCGGTAGAATTTGACGGCGTATCTTTTCGTTATTCCAATGCCCAAACTGACGCATTGCAAGGTGTAACTTTCAAAGTTAACGCAGGGCAAACCGTCGCGTTCGTAGGACCTAGCGGTGGCGGAAAAACTACTGTAGCGGGACTAATATCGCGATTTTGGGACGCGCTGGAGGGTTCTGTTAAAATCGGCGGAGTAGACGTGAAGGAAATAAGACACGAAGACCTTATGAACGAAGTGGCGTACGTATTCCAAGACAGCAGATTGCTTAAGACGTCTATTTTGGAGAACGTAAGGCTTAGCAATCCCAACGCCAGCGAATCGGAGGTATTAGAAGCGCTACGCAAAGCCCAGTGCGACGATATTATCGCTAAATTACCTAACGGTATTCATACGGTTATAGGAACTAAAGGCGTTTACTTGTCAGGCGGTGAACAGCAGAGAATAGCCATAGCCAGAGTTATGTTAAAAAATGCGCCGATAATCATATTGGACGAAGCGACGGCGTTTGCCGACCCGGAAAACGAAGCGCTTGTGCAAAAAGCATTTACTGAACTAGCAAAAGACAAAACTGTTATTATGATAGCGCACAGATTGACCACAGTTAAAAATGCAGATAAGATTTTCGTACTTAAAGACGGAAAAATCGAAGACGCGGGAACGCATAACGAACTTGTTAAGAACGGCTCAATGTACGCAAAGATGTGGAAAGACTATCAGACTTCTATTTCATGGAAAGTTGGAGGTGTAAAATGATTAAAGCGATTATGAAGAAATTTGCGCTCTCACGAGAAGGCGCCAAAGGATTTGTGTGGGCGGTTGTCGCTTGCGTGGTACAGGATATTTCTTTCATGTTCCCCGTAGGTTTGCTGTATTTTCTCGTCAAGGATTTTTTAAGCGGGAATCCTATACCAACGTTGCATTATTATCTGTACGGGTTCGGTACGTTAGGCGCATTGCTGTTGATATTCTTTACGGCTTGGTGGAAGTATAATGCGACTTACTTTTCGACGTATAAAGAATCAGGCGTACGTCGTATCCGTCTTGCAGAAAAGCTACGAAAACTTCCTCTGTCATTCTTTGGCAAAAAGGATTTAGCAGACCTTACGAATACCGTCATGGGCGATTGCGCTACGACAGAGCAAATGATGTCGCACTATGTTCCGCAATTTTGGGGTTCAATAATCTCAACCTGTTTGATAGCGATAAGTATGTTTGCTTTTGATTGGCGACTTGCGCTCGCAACACTTTGGGTATTGCCGGTTACATTGATAATCGTAGCGCTGTCTAAAAAAGCGCAGGTATATTTTACTCGCAAGCAGAGCGAAGCGCAGGTAGACGTTGAGGACGGCATACAGGAATGCTTGGATACAATACGCGACTTAAAGAGCAACAACGCGGAAAAGAAATACTTGCAAGGACTTAATAAGAAAATCAAGCGTTTAGAGGGGAGACATATCAAGAGCGAACTTGGCTCGGCTATGTTCGTAGTACCATCGTCTATGATATTGAAATTCGGCATCGCGACTGTTGCGCTAGTAGGCGGAATGCTTTTGATGAAAGGATCGGTAAGTCTGATAACGTTCTTTATGTTCTTGCTCGTAGTTTCGAGAATTTACGAACCTTTGACGGGTACTCTGCAGAACTTGGCGGCGATGAACTCTTTGCAAGTAAATATAGACCGTATTAACGATATGGAAAATACGCCTGAACTAAGCGGTGGAGCGGAGTTTAATCCCAACGGTTACGACATAGAGTTCAAAAACGTAGGCTTTGCTTATAACAGTGGCGAAACAGTTTTGGACGGCGTATCGTTTACTGCAAAGCAAGGCGAAGTCACCGCGCTTATTGGTGAGAGCGGTGGCGGTAAATCTACGGCCGCTAAACTTTCGGCAAGGTTTTGGGACGTGGATAAAGGAAGCGTAACTGTCGGCGGAGTGGACGTAAAGACGGTTGACCCTGAAGTATTGCTTAAAGCCTATTCGATAGTGTTCCAAGACGTAACGCTTTTTAACAATACGGTTATGGAGAATATCCGTATCGGCAAGAAAGGCGCGACTGACGAAGAAGTGCTCAAAGTGGCAAAGGAAGCGCAATGCGACGAATTTGTAAGCAAGTTACCCGACGGCTATAATACCGTAATCGGCGAAAATGGCTCTATGCTTTCAGGCGGTGAAAGACAGAGAATTTCTATTGCTCGCGCTATGCTCAAAGACGCGCCAATAGTAATAATGGATGAAGCGACGGCGTCGCTTGATGCGGAAAACGAAACCGAGGTGCAGACAGCTCTGTCAGCTCTCGTAAAAGATAAAACCGTGCTTATTATAGCGCACCGTATGAGAACGGTTGACGGAGCGGGCAAAATAGTCGTACTGCAAGGCGGTAAGGTTGCCGAGCAAGGAACGCCCGAAGAACTAAAAGCAAAAGACGGTATTTACGCAAAGATGCTTGCTCTGCAAAGTCAAAGTATTTAGAGCAAAATAATTGCTAAAATAGCCGACCCTACGATTTTTGTAGGGTCGGTCTTTTCATAGTTCGTTGCTCATAGGACGGACTTTTTTGTTATAGGCGAATTTTAATATCAGAGCGGAAACTAAGGCAGTTGCAAATTCAATAATAGGGAACGTCCACCATACCATATTTACGGCGTTTGGCGAAAGAGTAAAAAGATACGCGACAGGGAGCGCTAAAATGCACAATCGCAAGAGAGAAATTATCAGTGGGGAAAGCGCGTAGCGAAATGCTTGTAAGACGCCCTGTATGGCGATGCTGAACGCCATAAAGATATATCCGATACTTGCAATGCGTATCGCCATTGTAACGGTGGCTTCTATAGCCTCTCCGCCTTCGCCACTTGCCATACCGAATAGTTTTGAAAGCGGAACGGCTAGACATTCAAAAAGTATAGTTATGACGATGGCTACGATAAAAGAATCTATAATGCCGAATTTGATGCAATCTTTCACGCGCTTTTTGTTTTGCATGCCATAATTGAAAGAAAGTATGGAAATAATTGCGTTTGATAACCCAATGGCGGCGAATAGAGCAAACTGCATAATTTTATAGTATATACCAAAGCTACCTTGCAACAAGTCGGCGGTTTCGCTTATCTTAACCGCGCCGAGTATCTGCGTCATTCCCAACATCAATACGGCTAAAAGTCCTTGCATTATGGTGGCGGAAATACCTATTCTGTAAATGCTTTTGATAATCGACCAACTAGGTTTTAGCGCTTTTATACTGTTTTTTAGTTCCTTATTAGCAAGGTAGTGGAATAACATTGCTACGATTAGAGAAACCATTTGTCCTATTACCGTTGCCCACGCGGCGCCGTCTATTCCCATCTTGCAAGGATAAATAAATACGTAATCGAGTATTATATTCGTAAGAGCTCCGGTTATCTGTGAAATTGTAGAGTATAGCGTTTTTCCCGTGCTTTGCAAAAATCGTTCGAATATTGCAAAGCCTATTGCGCCAAAAGATAGACAACTACAAATCTTTAAGTAACTCGTACCCATTTCGATAGCCTGCGCATTGTCGCCTGCTTGTATAGATATAAACCATCTACAGCCGAACAATCCGAATAAGAGAAAGACGATATAGATACATAATCCAAGAAAGATACCGTTGCCGACGGTTTTGGTTGCGACGGCAGTGTTCTTTTCGCCAAGCTTTTTAGATAGCAGAGCGTTGATACCTACGCCCGTACCTACACCGATAGCAATGATAAGCAATTGAATCGGGAAAGCATACGTAAGCGCAAGATTTCCTGCAATGCCGTCCTCGCCCATATTGATAACGAAAGCCGTGTCGACAATATTATATACTGATTGCAATATCATTGATACAATCATAGGAAGTCCCATCTTCCATATGAGCTTATTCATAGGCGTAGTTGCCATTTTGTTTTGCTTTATTTCTTCCATATTGTGCTCCTAATAAAAAAATGCGTAAGCCCGATTTAGCCGGACTTACGCACAAAAGCAGTGCTACTCACTTATCAATATTATATAATTTTCAAATAAAAAACGCAACCGATTTGTATGTCTCAGTTAGCAAATTTACAAAATTTTCAGCTGTCTTGACAAATAAATTTTATTGAGTTAAGATATAAAAGTATATAAACGTGGAAGGCGAAATTATGTGGAAATATATTAAGCCGTATCTGCCTTTTGCCATACTTGCGGCTTTGTTTATGATAGCTGAAGTGTCAATGGATTTATTGCAACCGAGTATTATGCAACGAATCGTAGACGACGGCGTTCTTGGAGCTAACAACAACGGCGTAGGCGATATTAACTTAATCTTAAGGTTGGGCATTATTATGATATGCCTTGTGTTGTTCGGCGGGCTGTGCGGGTCTTTGAACAACGTTTTCGTTCATAAATCGGGTCAGAATATAGGCAATTTAATACGCAAAGATTGTTTTGGCAAGATTATGACTTTTTCCTTTCCGCAAGTCGATAAATTCGGTACCGGCTCGCTAGTCACTCGCGTAACCAACGATATCACTCAAGTTCAGAATTTTGTCGCAACGTTCGTAAGAGGATTTATAAGGACTTTCTTGCTTACCTTCGGCAGTATTTTTTTTATGTTCCGTTTGAACACGCAATTCGGTATAATAGTGCTGTGCGCCTTTCCCATAATCGTAGGCGTACTTGCACTCTGTCTTTGGAAAGCTAATCCGCGTTTTTCCAAATTGCAGGCGCATCTTGATAAAATCAACGCTGTAATGCAAGAAGATATTTCGGGGATACGTATGATAAAAGCCTGTGTTCGGGAAGTCTATGAAAAATTGCGTTTCAATAAGGCGAACGACGATTTAATAAAGACTCAACTTGAAGTTCTGGTGATTTTTGCCTTTATGAATCCCATAATGAATATACTTATGAACGCAGTCGTTGTGTTGATTTTGCTGTCTGGGTCGTATCAAATAAATTCGGGGTCAGGGGCTACGCCCGGCAATATTATGGCAGGAATTACCTATACTACGCAGTTGCTCAACGGCATTTTAATGCTGGTAATGCTCTTTCAGAATATATCCCGCGGTTACGCGTCGTGGAAGAGAGTAAGAGAAATCTTGCACAGCCAAGCGCAATTGACCGACGGAGAGTTTGACGGAAATACAGAAATCAAAGGACAGATTGAATTCAAAGACGTATCATTTTCTTATCCTAATTCCTCAGTTAAAATATTATCAAATATCAATCTGTCGATAAAGCAGGGCGAAACCGTCGCTATAATGGGCGCAACGGGATGCGGTAAGACTTCGCTTGTGAATTTGATAGCAAGATTTTATGATGTGAGCGAAGGTAGCGTGCTAGTAGACGGCGTAGATGTACGGGAGTATAAACAAACCGCACTTAGAGATAAGATTGCCGTAGCTTTGCAAAAGAGCGAACTATTTCGCGGAAGCATTGCAGATAATATCGCGTGGGGAGTTACTGCGGATATAGAGCAAGTCAAGACGGCGTCGCAAATTGCGCAAGCCGACGATTTTATATCAAGAATGAAAGACGGCTATGATACTCTCGTTGCTGAACGCGGTATGAGTTTGTCAGGCGGACAAAAGCAACGTATTGCGATAGCTAGGGCGGTACTTAAGAACTCGGAAATATTGATATTCGACGATTCTACCAGCGCGTTGGACTTGACTACGGAGGCGCGACTATACGAAGCTCTACGACAAAGTCGATCTAATAGCACTAAGATTTTAATAGCTCAGCGTATTGCGTCGGTTCGTAGCGCGGACAGAATTGTAATTCTGGAGAACGGAACTATAGGCGCGTGTGGAACGCACGAAGATTTACTTAAGTCATGCAAGACGTATCGCGATATATACGATTCGCAAATGAGCGAGGAGGCGGAGAAGAATGGCTGAGAATAGGAGCGTCGAACAACGCAATATGCCGGGATTTAACCGTGGCGCAAGATTCGTCGAGGCGGAACACGCAGAACATGCTGGCAAAACCTTGAAACGTATATTAAAGTATTTTGCCAAAGAGAAAGGCGTCGTTGTGACAATGCTTTTCGTGGTATTGCTGGGTACGCTGTGCGGTATTTTCGCTCCGAGCTTGCAGAGTACGGCGATTGATATAATTGCGGGCGAACAAGATGGAAATTTCGCTAATGCGCTCATTTTAATGGCTGTGGTATACGCGCTTTACGGAATCAGTCAACTTTTACAGGGGCTATGTAGCGCGCGACTCAGTCAACGTATAGTGAAGCGTATGAGAGAGCAGTTGTTTGGTAAAATAATCGATTTACCAATAAAGTATCTCGATACCCATTCTCACGGCGACGTAATGAGTAGAATGACCAACGATATAGAAAACATTTCGACTACTGTGTCGCAGTCGTTACCGTCATTGTTTTCAGGAGCTTTGACAATTGTAGGAACCGCGTCAGTTATGCTTTGGTATTGCTGGCAACTTGCCTTGCTTAGTTTAGCGACGGTTATTCTTACAGTACTTGCGACAAAAATACTTTCTAAGAAAGTGCGTAAGTATTCGCGCAAACGCCAGAAGTTGTTGGGACAGCTCAACGGCACGGTGGAAGAGATGGTTGAAGGTTACCGCTCGGTAGTCGCATACAATCATCAGGACGAAACTGTTGAAGCCTTCAACGATACTTCAGATACGCTTACCAAAGCGGGTATCCGCACGGACATATTTAGCGGTGTTATGGGACCGATTATGAACTGTATAGGCAATATCGGATTTGTAATCATAGTGGCTTTCGGCGGATATTTTTCAGTCAAAGGTCTTATTTCTGTCGGCGTAATTTCTGCCTTTATCGTCTACGCAAAGCAGTTCAGTCGTCCTATTAACGAAATTGCGCAGATATACGGACAACTCCAGACGGCGATTGCCGGCGCGGAAAGGGTGTTTACCGTA
Source organism: uncultured Clostridia bacterium (assembly GCA_947176115.1). Classification (GTDB taxonomy): domain Bacteria; phylum Bacillota; class Clostridia; order Christensenellales; family UBA3700; genus RACS-045. The sequence continues at coordinate 4,188 of CAMWPK010000004.1, read as the reverse complement.
TTGGACGAAAAGAGCGAAGATATGACGGGCAAGAGTATGATTGAGAGTGAAAACGCTACGGTGACGTTTAAGGACGTATGCTTTTCTTACGTCGAGGGACGTCCGGTCTTGAGCGATTTTTCCTTAACCGTGCCTCCTGGGAAAAAGGTAGCGTTAGTAGGCTCTACCGGAAGTGGTAAAACGACTGTAGTAAATCTTTTAATGCGTTTTTATGACGTAGACAGCGGAGAGATAACTATAAACGGGCAAAATCTTGAGCAAATCTCAAGAGAAAGTTTGCGAAAAAATCTTGCTATAGTCTTGCAAGACAACGTGCTTTTCGCTGATACGGTACGCAATAATATTAAGTACGCCAACGAAAATGCTACCGAAGAGGAATTAGTTAAAGCGGTAGAGATGAGTAAGGGCACAGATATGATAGAGGCGTTGTCGAACGGTTTCGACACCGTACTTGCAAGTTCAGGCGCGAATATAAGCCAAGGTCAACGCCAGTTGATAGCTATCGCTCGCGCTTTTGTTGCCGACCCCAAGATTTTAATTTTAGACGAGGCTACGTCCAATGTAGATACTCGCACTGAAAAAGCCATTCAAGACGCTATGCACCTTATTATGCAGGATAGGACTAGCATAGTTATCGCTCATAGACTGTCTACTATACGCGACGCGGATATTATCGTAGTAATGGACAACGGCAAAATAGCCGAATGCGGTAATCATAACGAATTGCTTGCAAAGAAAGGTAAGTATTATGATTTGTATATGACGCAATACGCGGGTTTTGCGACGTAAAAAATTTTTTAATAATTTTTTCAATTTTACCAACGCTTTTGATTTTTGAAGTGTCTATATAAGTGAAAAGACAAAAAACAAAAAGGTGGTAAACTATTATGAAAAAAGTAATCGCTTGTTTAATTGTTGCAATAGTTGTAATCGCTTCTGTAAGTTGCTTTACGGCTTGTTTTGGTGGCGCTACGGTAAATCCTAACGCATACTCATTCGTTACGCTTGACATCAATCCAAGCGTCGAACTCATTACGTTGGGTGACAACGTTGTAGACGTAAAAGCAGGGAATTACGACGCGTGCGTATTGCTTGACGGCGAAGATTTTTCTTCAATGACGCTTGAGGAGGCGACGAGCAAAATCGTTGCGCTTGCCGAGGAGATGGGATATCTTAACGATACCAACAATCAGGTAAAAATCTCCGTTATTTCAGACGACGCTCAAGCTATTGAAATATTGAAGAACAAGGCAAAATCCGGCGCGCAGAAAGGCAGTAAGAAAGCCGAACCGGTTATGGAAACTCGTCTGCAAGACGAACTTACTCTTAAGAAACTCAAAGAGGTAAACGCAGATAAATTTGCCAGTTTGACAGAAGAAAAAGTGCGTCTTATTGAATCGGTAATGGAATACGATTCTTCTATGACTTACGAAATTGGCGTGACAATGACTGTCAAAGAGCTCTCAGTTGCGCTCAAGTCTGCGCTTAGCGAAAACAAAGATATTTTTACTCAAGAACTTCGCATTGAATATTCTTCTCGCTATACGGCTAAGAAGCAGGAGATTGAGCGTGAAATAGCTACAGTTTACGGAGAGGAATACCTTGCCGATTGGGAGAAATACACGGCGTTAGAAAATATATATAATTCTATAGTAAATGCAATAGAGAAGTCGGGATTAACTGACGATGATATAGCTACGGTAGTTGAACTGCTTCAAATTACAGACGTATCGCTTATAGAAAAGGGCGGTGTTGTAAAGCCTGAATACGTACTTAACTATATTGACAAGCATATAAGCAAAAAAGGCTCCTCGATTTCGCAAAGCGCAATAGACAGCGCAGTGAAAATTCTTGACGAATATGATATTGCAAAGCACGTTCTTACCCAAGACGAGATTGAAGCAATAATTGAGGCGCTAGACGAAGACGCGGAGTTTACTCTCCTTTCGCAAGTTGCGGAGAATCTCACTCAGCGTAAAAACAGCCTTGACAATATGAAAAACGTGATTGAATTAACTGAGGAAAAAATTGCGCAAATACGCCAGCTTGAAGAAAGTTTCGCTTCAATTAAAGAAGAGGTGCTTTCCCAAATGCAAGATACTATAGAAGCAGTAAGAGCCGAAATCACTGCAGAAAAGAAAGAACGCGGTAGCATAGATTAAGATTATGAAGTTGCGTTGCTCCGATAGCGTTTGCGATTGATTTTATTAAATTGATATGGTATAATTATGCAAATTAAAAATGTTAGCTTAGAAATCTATCGGAGAACGTAACCGTGCAAATAGAAAAACTTGCGTCGAAAATCGCTCAACGCGATAAAAAAGCATTTGAAGATCTTTACAGCGAAACGTCGCGTATCGTCTACTCGGTATGCCTTGGCATCGTTCACAATCGCAGTATTGCTCAAGAACTGACGCAAGACGTATTCGTCGCCGTTTGGGAGAGCATAAACGGTTACGGCGGTAAAGGGTTTAAGACATGGATAATTACTATTGCGAGAAACAAATCGTTAAATTATCTGCGTTCTGCCAAGCGTGAGATTTCCGTAGATTTTTCCCAGTACGACAACTTGGGCGACGGATATACTATAGACGAGCGGGAGGAAACGCGCAGTACGTTAGATTCGGCTCTGCGGATTTTGCAAGAGGACGAAAGACAGATAGTGCTAATGCGTAACGCCGGAATGAAAGCAAAAGAAATAGCGGACGTACTAGGACTACCGCGCGGTACGGTGTCATGGAAATATTCGACCGCGCTTGAACGCATGAAACAATTTTTGGAGAGGGAGCAATGAAAAAATCGGATATTGAGAAACAACTTAAAAAAGATTTATCCGCATCGGCTCCTTCGGATTTCAACTCCGTATGGGATAAGTGCGTAACACCTTCAGCAGACGGCAAAGAGAAAGACGTCGAACTTGCGCCCGCCTGGGAGCAAGGCGGACGCGAGATGTCAATTCGTTCTCGCAAGGCAATTTCCGTGACGGCGGTTGCCGTTGCGCTGTTACTGTGTCTTGTTGTAATACTTTGTTTAACTTTGCCAAGAAATTCAGACGACGATTTGTTTTTACCTTCCCAAAGTGGGTATTTCGTTATCGACGTAAATCCTTCCGTCCAAGTCAATTATAATACGAACGGAATAGTTACGTCTGCTAAAGGGCTTAACGGCGATGGAGAAGAGTTGCTAAGCAGTCTTGAACTTGAAGGTATAACATATGACAAGGCGGTAGAAGAGATATTTGACGCCTGCGAATTGCGCGGATATTTTTCATCTGAGCGCGACGACAATGCAATTCTTATCACGGCAAGTAAAGATACTGGCGAAAAAGACGAAAAAATGACCGCCGAAATAAATAAGAAGTTTATGCAAAAGTTTGAAGATAAAAATATGAAGGGCGTTGTCATATCCGACGTAGAAAATTCCAAATGGCAAAACGAAGCCGATAAATATGGTATCAACGGACAAAAATATGAACTTATAATGCGTTATATAAATATGGGAGGCACTCTCGACGAATCGGAATGGGGAACTATTACTATACGCGAGCTATACTCATTAATATCCAATTTCAAAGACGATTCTAAAGATAAGAATAAAAACTAAAATCACAACGCTACTTTATATTTAATTCTTGTGTTGGCTTAGACTAACTTATTGCATAAGCATTTTATTGACGTTCGGCGTTTCGCTCGTCGTAGGCTTGATTGTGGCGCGTAAAAACAAAAACTTTCTCATTTATACTTTTTGCTACTTTACAAATCATATCAACTCGATATATAATAAAAGTAAGATAAGTGTATGGGGAGGTGTATTGTGGTTAAGTATCAAGAATCTGAAGAAATGTATTTAGAAACGATACTTGTGCTTAAACAAAAAAAGCCGAATGTCCACTCTATAAACATAGCCGAAGAACTTGGATATTCGCGGGCAAGCGTATCTAGAGGTGTTAATCTGCTTGTAAAAAAAGGTTATATAACCATGGGACAGAACGGGGAGCTGGATTTTACTGAGCAAGGAAAAGCCAAAGCAGAAGACGTCTATGAGCGTCATACCGTCATCACAAAGTTGCTTGTTAGCGCAGGCGCAAGCAGTGAAGTCGCGGAAGAAAACGCCTGCCGAATAGAGCACGTTATCACGCCGGAGCTATTTGAAATTATAAAAAATCACGTAAAATCTAAATAATATTAC
>CAMWPK010000003.1 GCA_947176115.1 uncultured Clostridia bacterium | reverse complement strand
AAATGAAATAAAGCGTAGTATAATAAATGTACCAATATGAAGGAGCGATATATGAAGTATTGTAGAAATTGCGGTAACAAATTGGACGATTTAGACACTTATTGTTCAAGTTGCGGAGCTCAAGCGGAGGATACCCATTCGAGCTCAAACAATGCGCAGGATAAGCGTACTACGGTAGAGGATTCTATTAATAACTTGACAGAGTCGGCGAGCAAGAATTTTGAAGCGCTGATATGCTTTGTGTGCGGTATTGCGTCTTTGACGTTGGGCACGTTTATTTGCGCCATCGTAAGTTTGGTATTTGCAAAAATAGCTAAAGAAAAAGGTCAAGACAATGACAAAACGGGAGCGATGTTTTGCAAAGTCGGCGCTATATGCTCAAAGGTTTGTATTGCGTTGAGCGTATTGTCGGTGGTTGTTCTCATAGTATGTTCAATTGTGTTTTGGATATAAACTAAGGAGTTAGGAGAGGATATGAAATATTGTAGAAACTGTGGCGGACAAGTCGAGGAAAATGATATATATTGCGGATATTGCGGTTGCAAATTAAAGCAAGATGACGACTTTTCGCAAGAAAATAATTGCGCTAAACAAGATTTTGAGGAAGTGACGTCGGCAAAAGTAGACTTCCAAGGCGACGTCGGTAATGATTTTGATAAAGAGTGGAGTAATGATGTTGACAAAAACGACGACTTTGTCAAGCCTCAAAGCCAAGTTGAATCTCACGTAGAATACGACGATCAAGTCGCTAAGTCTTCTGCGCAGAACAATAACGGCGGTTCTCAGCATAAATACCTTTTGTTCAATAAGTTTGCTAAAGACGCCAATACTTATGGAATTTTGGCTTTGATATTTGGTCTTCTCGGCGGAATACTTGGAATAGTTTTTGGCGCTATCGGTCTTTCAAAAGCCAATAAGGCATTGGAACTTTGCAATACGGGAGAGTATGACGGCAAGCCTAAAGCCACCAACGGCAAAGTACTCTCGATTGTCGGTATTGTGTTGGGCGCGTTGGCAATCTTTATTTTCATTATTTAACGCGGTCTGAGAAAAGATTACGGTGAGGACGGAGTAAGAGTTGTACCCCGTCCTTTTTTATTTCGAAATAATATGCGATACTTGAATTGTATTGGTATTTGTGATAGAATATAAATATTATATAAGGAATATCGTTCTGGAAATTATTAGGGGGAGAAAATGAATATCATACCTTTGCCGACAATAGTCGAAGAAAAAGAAGGAAGTATCGCGCTTGGTAAAAACAGCGTCATATCGGGCGCTTTTGTCAATACCAAAGCGTTGTTAAAGGAGTTTTTGGCAGATATTCCCGGGGGAGAAAACTGCCGAGTATTTTTTGAAATCGATAGGAATATGCAAGACGAGGCGTACCGTATAGATAGCGCGCAAGACAGAGTTACGGTGAGCGCAAAGACGGAGCAAGGAGCTTTCTACGCGCTTATGACTATGCAACAGATTTTTACTCAAGACGGGATGCAAAGAGTATACGTGGAAGATAGCCCGAATTATCAATACAGAGGCTTTTCCTTGGATTGCGCGCGTCACTTTTGGAGAGTGGAAAAGATTAAGCAAATACTAGACGTAATGGCGCATCTTAAGATGAACAAATTTCACTGGCATTTGACGGACGACCAAGGCTGGAGAGCTGAGATAAAGAAGTATCCGCTATTGACGCAAAAGGGCGCTATACGCAAGCGTACTCCGCTTTCCCCCAAGGCATTTATGGGGTCGGGAAATTGGGGGTATGACGAAAATGAATACGGTCGCAATCTGTACTATACTCAAGACGATATGAAGCAAATCGTAGCTTACGCCAAAGATAGGCATATTGAGGTTATACCCGAAATTGATATGCCGGGTCATATGGTGTCGGCGATAGCTTGCTATCCCAATTTATCGTGTACTGCAGAGCAAACGGACGTTAGTGACAGATGGGGTATTATGGACAATATCTGCTGTTGCGGAAAAGACGACGTATACGACTTTGCCAAAGACGTAATTGATGAATTATGCCGTATATTTACAGGCAAATTTTTTCATATTGGCGGAGATGAAGCGCCCAAAAATCGATGGGAAAAATGTCCTTGCTGTCAGGAAAAAATCAAACTGTTGGGTCTGAAAGACGAGAATGCTTTGCAGGGGTATTTCAACAATGAGATAGCAAAGTATTTGCGCGCAAAAGGCAAGAGATTGATAGGTTGGAATGAGATGCTGGACGCAAAAGATATTATGGACAACGACGTCGTAGCGCAATGGTGGATAAAGCACAGCAGTGGCAACAAAAACGAATTTGATTGGATGGCTAATGGCGGTAAGTGCATTTTATCTATGGTAAATTACGTATATATGGACCATCCCTACAACGTTAGACCGCTTAAGAAGACTTATGGTTTTTCTGCAAAAACTCTGGGCATTAAAGAAGAGAGCAACGTTTTGGGTATGGAAATACCGCAGTGGGCAGAGTATATACGGGACGAAACAAAACTTGATATGCTTACGTATGCGCGTTTGGTTGCTTTCAGCGAAGTGTGTTGGATGAAGAAAGAAGACCGCAATTACTTGGAATTTGAAGCGCGTATGGAAAACCTGCGTCCATTCTTTGATAAAATCGGTTGCAAGATATGTCCGCCCAAAATTTATAGAGGAAAGACTTATCCGCTCCGCGCATTTTCATATGCTCTTAAATGGAATTTGTGGCGAGTTAATCCCGATTATGAACTCAATCAGCTTGCAAAAATCCAAACTGCGGAAAATAAATAATTGAAGATTATAAAGCCTCGTTGAAAGACGAGGTTTTTTCTTGGCAATAATATATGTAAATTTATGTTGTCTTTTTACGCGCATAATGTTATAATATTATAAATACTAAAATAGGAAAGTGCGTATGAATATCAAATTTTCACCGCCTGATATCACTCAAGAGGAGATAGACGAGGTCGTAGATACGCTTAAGTCAGGTTGGATAACGACGGGACCTAAGACTAAAAAGTTCGAAAAACTTATTGCCGAGTATTGCCATACGCAAAAGGCGGTATGTCTTAATTCCGCTACGGCAGGACTCGAATTGATTTTGAGATTTTTGGGTATCGGCGAGGGCGACGAAGTTATCACCAGCGCTTACACTTATACGGCTTCTGCAAGCGTAATTAACCACGTCGGGGCTAAAATCGTGCTTGTAGATACCGACAAGGATAATTTTTATATTTCGGCTGACAACGTGCGCAAGGCCGTTACGGAAAAGACAAAAGCCATTATAGGAGTAGATATTGCGGGCGTAATCGCCGATTATGAATCTCTTTTTAAGATTGCCAATGAAAATAAATGCATATTCAAACCGTCCAACGATATTCAAAGAGCAATAGGCAGAATAGTTGTTATCGCAGACTCGGCGCATTCTTTCGGAGCGACGCAATACGGTAAGACGTCAGGAGAAATTGCAGACTTCACGTCGTTTTCCTTCCATGCCGTCAAGAATTTGACGACTGCAGAAGGCGGGGCTGTTACGTGGAGAGATATTAAAGGTATTGACAACGATTTTATATATACTCAATTTGTGCTTGACAGTTTGCACGGGCAGTCTAAAGACGCGCTATCCAAGATGAAGGCGGGCGCATGGGAATATGACATAAAGATGTTGGGATATAAGTGCAACATGACGGATATCATGGCTTCTCTCGGTCTTGTGCAATTAAAGAGATACGATAGCTTGCTCGCAAGGCGCAGAGAAATAATATCAAAGTATGACGACGCCTTTAAGGGTACGGCAATTCAATCTATCACGCATTACACAAATGATTATGATAGTAGCGGGCATCTGTATATCACTAGAATAAAGGGTATCGACGAGGCAAAACGCAACGAGATAATTGTCAAAATGGCAAACGCCTGTATCGCTACCAACGTGCATTATAAGCCATTGCCTATGTTTAGCGGATATAAAGAACTGGGATTCGATATAAAGAATTATCCCAACGCTTACGACTTGTATAGCAATGAGATTACGTTGCCGTTGCATACGCTCTTGACAGACGAAGAAGTGGAATATATCATAGAAAATTTTAAGGAGGCTGTGGGTGTATAAGTTTTCTAAACGGTGCTTTGATATTTTCTTTTCGCTACTTGGCATATCTGTGCTTCTTTGGTTGTTCTTGATAATAGCTATAGCAATCAAGTGTTCGTCAAAAGGTCCGGTGCTTTTTAAGCAAGAGAGAGTGGGCAGACACGGCAAGACTTTTAAGATATGGAAGTTCAGGTCTATGGTAGTCAACGCCGAGGCTAAAGGTATGCAAATCACCACGGAAGGCGACAATAGAGTTACCAAAGTAGGCAAATTCATTCGCAAGACCAAGATTGACGAGTTGCCACAACTCTTCAACGTATTGTCAGGTAAGATGAGTTTTGTCGGTCCGCGTCCGGAAGTACCCAAGTACGTTGCTATGTACAGCGACGAGCAACTTAGAGTACTGTCCGTAAAACCCGGTATAACCGACCTTGCTTCGATAGAATTTCGCAATGAAAACGATCTTCTCGACGGGGATGACGATCCCGAAAGAAAGTATATCGAAGAGATTATGCCCGCCAAGTTGGAACTAAACCTTAAGTATATCGAAAAAGCAGGCTTCTTTTATGATATAGGGCTAATCTTCAAGACTATAGGAAAAGTAATTAAAGAATAGAAAGGGAATATTATGCAAGAATTTAGCGTATTGATGTCTGTCTATAAGAATGACATTGCGGAAAACGTAATAACGGCGGTAAAGAGTATAATTGAACAAACTGTAAGACCGTCCCAAGTGGTAATAGTTGTTGACGGTCCAATACCTGAAGACAGTATGCAAGCGTTAAACGGACTGAGAGAAGAGTATAAAGATTTGATTGAATTATATCCATTGGAGCAAAACGTGGGTTTGGGCAATGCGCTTAAAGAAGGAATGCAATATTGCAAATACGAACTTATTGCAAGAATGGATAGCGACGATATAGCTGTTAAAGACAGGTTTGAGAAACAACTTGCTTTATTGGAAAAAAATCCCGATATTTCAATTGTGGGAAGCGATATAGCAGAATTTATTGGTGATATAGATAACGTTGTCAGTGTGAGAGACGTGCCCGCCGAGCATAAAGATATTTGCGAGTATCTCAAAAAAAGATGTCCTTTCAATCATATGACGGTTATGTTCAAGAAGAGCAAAGTGGAGAAAGCCGGCGGATACTTGCATTGGTTTTATAATGAGGACAGTTATCTTTGGGCAAGAATGTATTTGGCAGGATGCAAATTTGCAAATATAAAAGAGAATCTTGTATACGCAAGAATCAACGAAGCTACCTTTAGTAGGCGAGGTGGTAAAAAATACTATATAAGCGAAAGGGACTTGTTTAAGTTTATGCTTAACAACAAGATAATAACTAAAGGCGAGTATAGAAAGTGTTGTTTTATGAGATACGTCATACAAGTTTTGATGCCCAATCGTTTGAGAAAATTCGTTTTCATAAAGTTGATGCGACAAAAGCCTGATAAATCGAACGCAAATAATAGAAATAATAGTGATAATAGAGAGGTTGTATGAAAATAATTGACGCTGAAGAGATGAAGCAACGTTTAGTTGTAATGACGGAGTATTTGGATAAACTGTGCGAAGAGAACGGTTTAACTTTATATATGTCAGGCGGTACGTTGCTTGGAGCGGTAAGACATAAAGGATTTATTCCTTGGGATGATGATATAGATATGTATTTATCAAGACCAGACTATGACAAGTTGATAGAAATTTTTAGAAATAATGGCAACAACGGTAAATACAAATTATTGTCTCACGAGTTAGATAATAATTATCTTTATACTTTTTCTAAATTTATCGATACAGACACTTTATTGATTGAGGCAGGCGGAGACGCCGGCACTGAAATGGGACTTTTTGTTGATATTTTTCCAATAGACGGTTTGGGCAACGAAATTAAAACTGCTAAAAAACATATGAAAAAATGCAACAAATATATTACGCTCAATCTCGCGTTGTTGGTAAAGCCTTGGCGTAAGAACGTGTCGTTCATAAAGAATTTCGCAATCGCTTGTCTAAGAGTAGTTGCCAAGGCGTACGGAGCAAACAAATTGCATAAAAAACTCTATACGTTGGTAAGATCGTTGCCTTACGAAAGCAGTAAGTACGTTGGCGAAATCATAGACGAGATAGGCGATAAGAGAATTATGCTAAAAAGCGAAATGTTTGACGGATACGAAGTTTTGGACTTTGAAAATACTAAATTCAAGGCTCCTAAGAACTCGGATAAATTTTTAACGCAGTTTTACGGTGATTATATGAAATTACCTCCCGAAGAGAAAAGAGTGGCGACTCACGGGTATGAATTATACGATAAGACAAGCGAGGATAAAGAATGAACATTGCGATGATTTTATCAGGCGGAGTAGGACAAAGGTTTGGCGCTCCGACACCAAAACAATATCAGGATTTGTTGGGAAAGCCTGTGGTTGAGTATGTGGTTGAAGCAACTCTTCAAGCGGATAATATTGACAGGACCGTCGTTGTATGCGCCGATGAATATCTTGATTGGTTTAGAGAAAGATTCGACGTAGACGTTTGTGTGGGGGGAAGCGAACGAAATATATCCTTCAAAAACGGTATGGAATATATAAAATCCAAGTATAATTGCGATAAGCTTATGGTATTTGACGCAATGCGTCCTTTTGTTACAAAAGAGTTAATTGATTTATATATGGACAAGCTAGACGAATATGAAGTCGTGGCTACTTGTCAACGAATAGTTGATTCCTTGGGCTGTCTTGACTTTTTGGAGTGCGATAGAAGCAGATATTATATTCTTCAATCTCCTGAAGCGTTTAGGTTTGACTTGATATATAAGAATTTCAATCCGTTTTCTCCATTGGTAGAAGCATATCAGCAATTGCCGGAAGGAACTACTCTCTATAAGCATTTTGATTTTCCTGATAATTACAAATTGACTTATCATCACGATTTGGACTTTATGCGCATGTATATGTCCCATAAAAAGTCAAAGGAGAGATAATGAGAGTACTGCAAGTATTATCCTCTACAAACATTAATAGCGGTATTGCCAACGTTGTGATGAATTATTTTCGCAATATAGATAGAGAGGAAGTTCAATTCGATTGTTTGGTTTTTTCGCAAGCTCCTGATAATTTTGACAGTGAAATTAGCGAATTAGGGGGAAAGGTTTATCATTTTACTCAACCTGGTTTGAAGACTTATTCTAAATCGCAGAAGGAACTCGAAGAGTTTTTTAAGGAGCACGGTAAGGAGTATGAAATTATTCATTGCCATGAGATATTGGTTGCTAAAATGGTATTTAAGTACGCAAGAAAATATGGCAACGTAAAGTGTATTTCGCATAGTCACAGCGTAAAATTATCTGATAAATTAATTCGCGCAATAAGAAATAGATTTATTATCATGAGATTAAAACAAAAAAGCGATTATTGTTTTGCTTGCTCAAGAAAAGCCGGACAAACTGCTTTCGGTAAAAATATCAAAAATGATAAAAAGTTTTTTGTTTTAGTAAATGCAATCAATATTGATAAATACAGATTCAGCACTGACGATAGACGTAACGTTAGAGAAGAGTTGTCTATTGACGATAAACTTGTGTTAGGAAATATTGGGAGATTGAGCGCTGAGAAAAATCAAAAGTTTGCAATCGATGTATTGAATGCAATGCTGGCTAAGGGGAAAGATGCCGTTCTTCTATTAGTGGGAAAAGGAGGCATCGAAAATAAATTAAAAGAATACGCAAGAGGTTATGGAATTCAAGATAAAGTGATTTTTACGGGAATTAGAAAGGATATACCGCAGATATTAAGCGCTATGGACTTTTTTGTTTTCCCCTCAAAATTCGAAGGATTTGGCATAACTCTTCTTGAAGCTCAGGCAAGCGGACTTAACTGTCTTTGTTTTGAGAATATGCCTGAAGAAATCAAGTCCACTGATAAGCTACGTTGCGTTTCGAAAAAGTCGAAGAGCGAGCAATGGGCCGATATTATTTTAGATACGGAAAAACCGAATAACAGAGAGATGTACTGTGAAGAACTAAAAGAGAAAGGATATGATATTAAAGAGCAGGCGAACAATCTAAAAGATTTATATTTTAAGATAAAAGAAGACAATATATGAGGGATTTGTTATTAATTATTGCGTTTGTGTTGATAATGGCTTATCTCCAAGCTAAATCTTCAAAAAAGATTTTGAGATATAATTCCAAATTAACTTCTACGCAGACAGAAAAAAAGGATAACGGAATCTACATGATAATCACGCTGATTATCATGATGGCTCTTGCTATGTTTAGAGGGATAAGCGTCGGTAGTGATACAGATGAGTATCATAGAATTTTTATTAATATAATATCTAATCCCGATTACGCTAACGTTACAAGATACGAAACCGGCTATATCTTTTTGAATAAACTTGTAGGTAAATTCACTTCAAATTCGCAAGGAATTATTATTGTTACATCCTTTATTTATTATTCGATATTCATATGGTTCATCAAAAAGCATAGCAAAAATTATGCGCTATCAATTATAATTTTTTATTTCTTCATATTTGGCGCATCCTTGACAATGATTAGGCAAGAACTAGCAATGGCGTTTCTCTTGATAGCATATGACAGAGTTCTAAATAAAAAGACCATATCCGCTTATTTCTGGATTGTCATCGCATTCTTATTTCACAGTAGCGCGATTATCTTTGTGGTTATGCCAATATTGCCTTATATAAAATTTAACAACTTTATGGCAATATTTTTGACTATTATCGTAATTATTCTGACGGCGACAAATTTATTATTTAGAATATTCAATATAATTGCGCCTCAATACTCGCATTACTTTGGCGGGCATTACGTTGGTACGGGCGCGCTGGCTATTACATATCAATTTTTGCGTAACGCAGTATTTTTTATTTTAATATATCTTGTAATATATAAGATTAAAGATAATCGAGTCTGCGGAATATCGAGATTAAATTGCGGATTACAAAATAATTTCGTTTTATGGCTGATTTTCATTTCTGCGGTTGGGTTGATATTTGGATATAGAATAAATTTGATTGATAGAATAATAACGTATTTTAATACGTTTTACATTATTTTTATTCCCAACGTTCTGAAGAAATATGATAAAAACAGTAAGAAGGTTCTTACGTTCTTAATAGTACTAATAATGACTGCTTATATGATAGTAGCTCAAATATATAGACCGGAGTGGAACACGATTTTTCCGTATCAATTCTTTTGGCAATGATTAAATTGATAATATGTTGCAAAAGGATTGATATTAGGGGTATAATAAAATAACTTGCATTATGAATAAGTATAAAAGACTCATTTCAAATTCAATAATTTTTGCTTTAGGCAACCTCACGGTTAAGGCTGCTCAGTTCTTTATACTTCCTATATTGACCAAGTATTTGCTTACGAGTCAATACGGCATAACCGATAACGTTGTCACTACAATATCCGACTTGTTTATACCTCTTTTGACTTTGGGACTAGCTGAAGCGTTGTTTAGATTTTCGGCAGACAAGAAATATTCGCCCAATGCGATTATTACCAATTCATTTACCGTAGTTTCTATAGGAATAATAGTATTTGCCGTTTGCGACGTAATATTTTATTTTGTTGCGCATGCAATGGGTTCTACTTATGGCGAGTCTTATCTTTTATTACTCATACCGCTATTTGCTTTCAAAAGTTTTAAGAATTTGCTAGGGGAGTTTACAAGAGGTATAGGTAAGACAGTGAACTACGCTTTGTCAAGTATAATAGAGGCAGGCGCGACGTTGCTGACCGCATATCTCGCGATAGTACACGGACATTTTGGTATTTACGGATATATCCTTGCCTTGATAATTGCTCCAATAGTAGGTATAATATTCCTTACTATTACGGTCAACCCTTGGAAATATATTAAGGCGCGCGATTTCAATAAAGTAACGTTAAAAGAAATGTTAAAGTATTCTATCCCCAATGTTTCCAACAGTATAAGTTGGTGGATAGTACAGACATCGGGTAGATATCTATTGGTGTATCTATCCGTAATTGCAATTGCAGGTTTTGGTAAACATGAAGAGTTGTATGATCAGGCTTGGGCGGTTGCCGGATTGGTAACTGCGGCAGGAAAGTTGCCTTCTCTTATCAACGTAGTAAGCAGTATATTCCTGCAGGCTTGGTCGCTGTCTTCTGCTCAAGAAAGCGAGAGTAGCGATAGGAATGAATTTTACAGTATGGTATTTAAGTATTATTCGCCTGTTATATTCTTGGCTACCGGAGCAATTATTTTAATCGTTCCGTATATTTCAAAATTTTTGTTGAAGAATGATTTTTATGACGCTTGGGTGTATTCGCCTATCCTGATTATGGGAGCTGTATCCGGTTGTTTTTCAGCATTTTTCGGCGCGTTTTTCGGCGCGTATTACAAGACAAAATACAGCATGTATTCGACTTTTATCGGCGCAGGCGTAAATCTTGCGATATGTTGTATATTCATGCCTATTGTTGCTAAATTTATTGGACTGGACAGCGTCGTATACGTGTCTATAATTGCATTTTGGTTGAGCTATACGGTCATATTTGTCACAAGAGTATTACTTTCAAAAAAACTTGTAAAAGTAAATGCAAATTGGTTTAAGTTTATATCTCAATATTTGCTTTTAATGGCTTTGGCCGTCGTCTATACTCTTAACGTTAAATATAAATGGATTTACGCAACTTTTGTCATACTATTGATATTGATTATAAACATACGCGAAATAATATTTATCTTCAAAAAGTTTATCGAAATGTTAAAAAGAAGAAAGAAGAACGCGCAACGCGATACAGAAGGTACGCAAGTCGTTGTTGAGGAAAAGGGCGTAGATAGTTCTGCGGAAAATAATGCGCAAGAAAGCAGGGAGAATATTGACAATGAACAAAATTAAACTAATTACGTTTTTTAATAAACTTTTGCCAAAATATAAAAAGAAAGTTGTATTCTACGGTAGGTCGCGTTACGATAGCAACAATCACGCGCTTATCCAGTATATGATAGAGAATGGATACAACGATAAATATAAAATATACCTCGTAGTGTCTAATGAAGACGACTTAGTTTTCTACCAAAATATTAAGAACGTTTATCCCGTCAAAGGGGCTATTGCCGGAGCATATCACACGTTGTCGTCAAAATATGTTTTTCACTGCTATGGAATGGGTAAGATGTCGTCAAGAATTCCGAAAAATCAAATCGTGTTCGATTTGTGGCACGGTATAGGCTTAAAGGCGTTGAGCGATGTGTCAAGTAGCGATTATAATAAGAGATCTAAATATATTTTGGCGACTTGCGATTACGGCAAGAATTATTTTATGAAATGTTTTGGATATAAAGCCGAGCAGTTTTTTATTGGCGGTTATCCGCGTTGCGAGCAGTTGTTTTCCGGTGAAGACGTATTGAAAAAGTTTGGAATAGATAAATCTCAATATTCAAAAGTCGTATTGTATATGCCTACGTTCAGAAAAGCAAAACAATTTGGTTATGACGACTCTGTGCTGGAATTTCCGTTGTTTGATGAGCAAAAGCTGGTAGAATTCAACAATTACTTGTCAAAGAATAATATTCTTTTTATCATAAAGCCACATCCTGCGCAGGATAATCTAGATATATTGAATTTCCAATCTTCAAACGTAAGAGTTATTAAAAATTGCGATTTGTTATGCAAGAAAATAATGCTTTATAGTTTGGTTGGACAATCTGACGTCTTGATTACAGATTATTCTTCAATATATTTTGATTATCTGCTCACGCAAAAGCCGATAGGATTTGTAATAGACGATATAGATTCTTATAGCGATAAAAGAGGCTTTGTAGTAGAGAATCCCGAAGACTATATGGCTGGTGAAAAAATAAAGGACGTTGAGCAGTTGCAACAATTTCTTGACGGCATACTTGACGGTAAAGATATGTGGAAAGAAAAGAGGGCTGAGATTAACGATATGATGAACCCCGACAAGAGTTTGGAGTACAGTAAAAACATTTTGGATTTTGTGGGAATTACAAAGGAGTAAGTAATGAATATAGCAGTAGTTTTGGCAGGCGGTGTCGGAAGCCGTTACGGAGGCAACGTTCCTAAGCAATATTGTTTTATAGGAGATAGAGAGGTTATAAGTTTTGCTATTGACGAAGCTAAGAAATGCGCCGACATAGACGAAGTGTTGGTAGTATGCGACAAGGCTTATCAAGATAGAATAAGCAAACAATATGACGTAGAAGTATGCGACGGCGGAGCGAACAGGAATTTATCCGTTGAAAGCGCTTTGCAATATATAAAGAGTAAGTATAAATGTAACAAAATTATATTTTTAGATTCGGCAAGACCTTTGATAAAAGCGCAGTATATAGGCGATTGCATACAAAAGCTCAACGAATACGATTGCGTAATTACTACGCAAAAAATAGTGGACAGTTTGGGACGTTACGGTGAGTTGTACGTCAATAGAGAAGATTATTATTTGATACAGACTCCCGAGGCTTTCAAATTCCAAGTATTTTGTCAATATTTTGATAAGAGTTCTGATAATACGGCATTATGTCAGTTTATGCCACAAGCGGAAAGAATATATCAGAATTTTGGGTTGAAGCAGAATTTTAAGATCACTTATCAAGGCGACTTGGAGTATATCGCGCAGTTTTTGGAAAACTAACGTAGGAGAACGATATGAATATAGGAGTAATATTAGCGGCAGGCGATAGCAAAAGATTCGGCGGATATATGCACAAGCAGTATCTCAAACTCAACGGCGTCGAAGTGGTAGGATATAGCATCAGGGCTATGAAGGCTTGCGATGACATTGACGAAGTTTTGCTTGTAGTCGACGAAGAGGAATTTGCTTCTCAATATATAGCCAATAAATATCAAGTTAAATGTATACGTGGCGGAGGAACCAGAAACGTTTCTATACGCAATGCAATAGATTATATTAAGCAAAATTATGTCTGTAATAAGGTGATTTTTCACGATAGCGTAAGACCGCTTGTCAATTCAAGTAAATTTAGCGATATTCTGCGCCAATTGGATGATTACGACGCCGTTGTTACCGCCGATGAGATAATAGATGCTTTGGTCAATATTAATTATGACGGCGTTAAGAGAACGGATTATAAATTAATTCAATCGCCCGAGGGCTTTAAGTTTGATAAAATTGCTAATTTTAATGCCAATAGCGACGCTTTGGCAATTGTCAGTCAAGTAAAAGACGCAAAAATAAAAACCCTCAAGTCTGACGTATTTAATATGAAGATAACCTATCCTGAGGACCTTTTTATAGCAGAACAACTTATGCGATTGAACTATTATAGCGTTAATCATAATGAATTGTTTTTAAGCGCCGACGTTCCAAACAAAGTTCTATTGCTCGGCGGTTCCGGCGGGGTTGGTTTAGCTATCAAGGAATTTTTGATACAAAATAATATAGATTTCAAATCGCCTTCTCATAAAGAATTGGACTTAAAGACAATTACGGTGGACAAACTAAAAGAGTATTGCGGAGAATTCGTCCCTGATGCGATAATAAATGCCGCCGCGGTATATTATGATGACAATGACGGTCTATCAAATACTTTTGACGAGATATTCTCTGTTAACGTTAAGGCAAACGAGATACTTATAGAATTTGCTAAAACACTCAACTCAAAAATCAATTTGGTTCTTTTGAGTAGTTCTTCCTCAACTAAAGGTAGAGAAAACTTAACTAATTATTCGGCGGCTAAATCTGCGTTGAACAGTATAGTGGAATCGCAGGCAAGGGGATTGGCAGACAGAAGTATATATTTGAATGCCGTTATTCCCGAAAAAGTTAATACGCCCTTGATAGCAAAGCTCCATAAGACCAAAATCAATTCCAGAGAGTTGCTTGAACCAAAAGACGTGATAAACGCTATTATGTATTTTGCAGTTGCGAGAGAATACGGCAGATTGGTGCATATAAGAAAGGGATTGTAAAATTATAATACTAAAGGAGAGAATTATTATGGATAAATTGATTAGTGTAATTATTCCAGTGCATAACAGCGCGGATACTATTGATAGATGCGTAGAAAGCGTAGCCAACCAAACTCATTCTAACCTTGAAATTATCTTGGTTGAAAACGGTTCTCAAGATAATACCTTAGAACTGTGCAATAAATGGGCAGAAAAAGATAGTAGAGTAAAAGTGTTTGTTTCGGAAAAGGGCGTGTCAAAGGCTAGAAATCTTGGACTTGATATGGCAACGGGCGAGTATTTTGCTTTTGTGGATTCTGATGATTATATTGACGTTACTACTTATGAAAAGTGTCTAGATTCAATCATTGCGGAAGAAGCAGATATGGTCTTTTTCTTGACAAATAGCGAGTGTCAAGGTGTCGTTACTCCTGTCATTGAAAAGAATATCGAAGATTTGGTATTCAATAAGAATGTCAAGTACTTTTTCTGCAACGGTAGCGAATACGTTAGAAGTGGAACGATTAGGGCTTTATTTTCGGCGAACAAATTTAAGGGTATACGTTACGTTGAAAATATTTGTTGCGGTGAAGACTTGGTGTATAATCTTCAATGCTTAGATGTATCTGAAAGAAGAGCTATAATAAATGAACATTTATATTACAACGTAAATTCATTCGATATCCCGCATAATTTTGTAAGGAGATACGTAGGGAGAGATAATTTTTGGACGTCAAGACAAGCTGAAATAGAGAATTCCGAAAAGTATATTATTAAATATTGTTCAAAAGAAATCTTAGACGCTGTCAAATTCCATTATTTAGTACAATATCTAAATGCGATAATAGTTACGGACAAAAACTACAAAAAGGCTATTAAGAAATTTCTTGAAAACCTTTTTTGGAAAGACGCTCATAATATGAAAAATTACAAAGCGTATTGCAAGCATCTTATTTGCAATGCCGGTAAGGCTTCAAAGATACAAGCCTTTTTATTAGCGCATAAGATGTATGGTATGTATTCGTTGGCAATGAAAATATATGAACGAAAATTTTAAGTGAAAATTAAATTACTTCTTGAAATTACAAGGCGCCTTTAGAGGCGCCTAAAGTTTAGCATATTCTTGAGAGAATGCTTTGAATAATTGGAATAGTTATGCTCATAATAATTTATGAATGGAAGTTAACAGTAACTCATTAATATTAATCGTTAACTTTCGGGAGGAATTATGAAAAATAAATACGTTGCAGGTATTCTTGCTATTTTACTTGGCGACTTAGGTATTCACAAGTTTTATCTTGGTAAGATAGGTTCGGGAATATTATATTTGCTATTCTGCTGGACGGGTATTCCGGCTATTATAGGTTTGATTGAGGGTATTATCTATCTTTGTACGGACGAGGAAAAGTTCCAGGTCAAGTATTGCGGTATGCCACCTAGCGCAGAGGTCAATAAAAACGCGGTTGAGGGAAGTAGCGTTGAGAAAACTCATTCCGAAGATAATACAATGGACGACCTTCACGTAGACAACAACGATATAAATATGATTTAACAAGATATTTATGGACAATATTAAAAAATATGGACTATTTGGTACTGTAGATTTTATTAAAAAGGCAAAAACGACAAGTTTTTGCCTTTAATTTGTGCAAAATCGGCTGTTTTTACAAGAATTTAGCTTAATAAATTTATGGCAAAATTGGTAAAAATTTTTGAATTTAATATTGACAATATATTGCTGTGAGAGTATAATAACAGTATAAATGTGATTTTGGGAGAAATCAATTATGATTGTTACCAACAGCAAGTTGTTGATTGAAGCAAAGAAGCAGGGTTACGCAGTCCCTGCGTTTAACGTTGACAATCTTGAGAGCGTTTTGGGCGTGCTTAACGTCGCAAGTATTTTATCCAAACCTATTATTATCCAGACTATTCCGCGCACTTTGAAATACGGCGGTATTGCTACGTATTCTTCGCTCGTCAGGGCAAATTACAAGGGCGGAGCTGATATTTCCATACATCTTGACCACGGCGGTGATTTGCAAATCTGCAAAGACTGTATTGATGCGGGCTATACGTCCGTTATGATTGACGGCTCTATGCTGGCTTTTGAGGACAACGTCAAATTGACAAAGCAAGTCGTTGAGCTTGCTCATAAAAACGGCGTTAGCGTCGAAGCTGAATTGGGTACGATTGGCGGAAAGGAAGAAACAGAAGGACAAATCAAATACACCGAAGTTGACGAAGCCGTCAAGTTTGTGGAATTGACGGGCGTAGACAGCTTGGCAATCGGAGTGGGCACGGCGCACGGAGTATATAAAGGCACTCCTCATATCGCTATTGACAGAATAGAGGAGATTGCATCCAACGTGGATATACCGCTGGTGCTTCACGGAGCAAGCGGACTTTCTGACGAAGTCGTGAGAAATTGTATCAAGGCGGGTATTAGCAAGATCAACTTTGCGACGCACCTCAGACAGGCTTTTACGCAAGGACTTAAGAAGGGATTAGCAAGCCAAAGCGCGACCTACGACCCCAAGACTTATCTTCCGTATGCAATTGAGGCTGTGCAAGAAGCCGTGACGAATATAGCCAAACTGTGTCATTTGGACGCATAAAAATAAACTTAGAAAATATCAAATAAATACATTGACAAAACAAAAAAGAGGTAGACAATGCAATACGTTACTTTTGAAAAAGACAGAAAATACGACCTTATACTCGTAGGCAGAATAGCAATAGACTTCAATCCGCTTGACTACTTTAAGCCGTTGTCGGAGAGTAAAGAATATCGCAAATATCTTGGCGGTTCGCCTGCCAACGTAGCGGTAGGTCTTGCAAGACTTGGCAAGAAAGTGGGTTTTATCGGTAAGGTATCCGACGACCAATTCGGCGATTACGTCACAGATTTCTTCCTCAAAGAAGGTATTGACGTATCAAGAGTTGTTAGAGCCAAGAACGGAGAAAAATTAGGTTTGACTTTTACGGAGATTCTTTCGCCGTCGGAGAGCAGTATTTTGATGTACAGGGACGGTATTGCTGACCTTATGCTTGATCCGTCGGACGTGGACGAAGAATACATAGCAAGTTCAAAGGCAATTCTTATCTCAGGTACGGCGCTAGCGCAAAGTCCGTCTAGAGAAGCATGTCTTAAGGCTATGCAACTTGCCGAGAAAAACAATACTAAGATAATATTCGATATAGATTATCGCGCATATAATTGGAAGTGCAACGACGAAATTGCAGTGTACTATACTGCCGTTGCGGAACATTCAGACATCATTATGGGTTCTAGAGAAGAGTATGATTTGACGCAGGCTATCTTTGCGCCTGATATGGACGACGAGCAGACCGCCAAATACTGGTTTGGCAAAAAAGCTAAAATCGTCATAATCAAGCACGGCAAAAAGGGTAGTACGGCGCACACTTGCGACGGCAAGAAGTACAATATCAAGCCTTTCCCCGTTGAGGCGTTTAAGTCCTTTGGCGGCGGCGACGGCTACGGATCTGCGTTTATGTACGGAATGTTTGAGGGCAAGGACATAATGGACTGTCTGGAGCTTGGCTCGGCTTCCGCGTCAATGCTTGTTTCGGCGCACGGTTGCTCAGAATTTATGCCGACTGTTAAGGAACTGGAAAAGTTTATCGCTGATGAGAAACAGAAATTCGGCGATATGATAGCAAGAGGCTAATCAACACATAGAATACGGAGGGAGTTATGGCTTTTAATTATCCTGAATTTGACAAAAATGGCGTTAAGACGCTTACGCAGATGGACGGCGTAAACAGCGATATGCTGATGGATATTCTCGTCGTCAAGATTCCAAAGGGCAAGAGCGTATCATACAGTGAAAAAGACAAGGAAATGTGCGTACTTCTCACCGAGGGCGCAGTTGAAATGAAATGCTCAGAACTTGTCGGAAGCGGTGAAAGAAAAGACGTATATCAAGATTTGCCTATCACAATGCACGTATGCAAAGGCAATACGATTACCGTCAAGGCGCTTGCCGACAGCGAGATAATATATCTTGCAACGACCAATGATAGGACCTTCCCGTCAAAGTTCTACGCTAAAGAGGACGTACAACGAAGCGTGTCTTGCGAGGGGCTTTGGGAGAATACGGCAGTACGCGACGTCAACACTGTGTTCGACTATTCCAACGCTTCCTATTCCAATCTCGTAGTAGGCGAAGTTATTGCAAGACAGGGCAGATGGTGGAGTTATCTTCCGCACTCGCACCCGCAACCTGAAGTATACTATTATAAGATGCCGACACCCGAGGCTTTCGGCGCTTGCTTTATCGGGCAGTTTGAACCGCATACTATCGTAGACGGTAGCGTAGGTTGTTTCCCCGGCGGTAAAACGCACGTGCAGGTTACGGCTCCGGGGTATCCGATGTATTGCTGTTGGATGATAAGACACTTGGACGGCAATCCGTGGGATAAGACGAGAATAGTAGACCCTAGATATGAATATTGGGAGAAATAAGGAGAAATTATGAAGAGCGAAAGAATGAGCGTAGGCGAAGCCGTCGTAAAATTTTTGGATAATCAGTACGTCAGTTTTGACGGGGAAGAGATAAAGTTTGTTGAGGGCGTATTTACATTTTTCGGTCACGGTTGCGTACTGGGAATAGGCGAGGCTTTGTCTATGGGCAAGCACTCGCTTAAGGTCTATCAAGGCAAAAACGAACAAGGTATGGCGCAAGTAGCTACGGCATACGCAAAGCAAAACAACAGACGTAAGATTATGCCTTGCGTGTCTTCTATAGGACCGGGCGCGGCAAATATGGTAACTGCGGCAGGAACTGCCACGGCGAACAACATACCGCTATTGCTCTTTATGGGCGATACCTTTGCGACCCGTCAACCCGACCCTGTGCTTCAGCAGATAGAACAGCCATATAACGCAGGTATTACTACCAATGACGCTTTCAAGGCGGTCACGAGATATTTTGACAGAGTGTCCCGTCCGGAGATGCTTATGAGCGCAATGCTCAACGCTATGAGAGTTTTGCTCGACCCTGCTCATACGGGCGCAGTGGCTATTGCTATGCCACAGGACGTGCAAGGCGAAGTATACGATTTTCCTGCAGATTTTCTCAAGAAAAGAGTACATAGAATTACCCGTCCTACGCCTGTCAAGGAAGAACTCGAAGATT
Organism: uncultured Clostridia bacterium; assembly: GCA_947176115.1. Lineage (GTDB taxonomy): Bacteria > Bacillota > Clostridia > Christensenellales > UBA3700 > RACS-045. The sequence goes on along the minus strand of CAMWPK010000003.1, from coordinate 8,640 downwards.
TGGCAAAGGCAATAAAGAGCAGTAAAAAACCGCTACTAATCGTAGGCGGTGGCGTTAAATACAGCGAGGCGGGCGAAGCAGTAGCCAATTTCTGCGAAAGACACAATATACCTTTCTGCGAAACGCAAGCAGGCAAGACGGCAATCAAATCGTCGCATCCGCTCAACGTAGGCGGACTTGGCGTTACGGGCAACAGCTCGGCAAATACGTTGGCAAAGGCTTGCGATTTGATTATAGCCGTAGGTACGAGATTTACCGACTTCACTACCGCTTCCAAGTCGCTTTATTCGGATAAGCAAGTAGTTACTTTGAATATGTCGGCTTTCCACGCTTCCAAGTTAGAGGCAATAAAAGCCGTGGGCGACGCAAAAGCAGGCATAATGGCTTTGGACGAATTGCTTGGAGATTACAAGAGCGGATATACTACGCAGATTGCCAAGGCAAAAGCCGATTGGGAAAAGGAAATGGATAGACTTACCCATATCGAGATAGATAAGAATTATAAGCCTGAGATTGACGCGCATATGCCCGACGTCATTGACAACTTTATCAAAGAGCACGGCGAGGCGATGGCGCAGACTACGGCAATCGGAGTGATAAGACGTTGTATACCAAGCGACGCGATTATCGTAGGCTCGGCGGGAAGTCTTCCGGGTGATTTGCAAAGAATGTGGACGAGCGACGAAAAGGATAGCTACAATATGGAATACGGATATTCTTGTATGGGTTATGAGATTGCCGGCTGTCTGGGTAGCAAGATGGCGCGTCCGGACAAAGAAGTGTACGCTATGGTAGGCGACGGCAGTTATCTTATGCTCCACACCGAAATGGTTACGGCAATTCAAGAGGGTATCAAAATGAACGTGCTACTCTTTGACAACGCTTCATTTGGCTGTATCAACAACTTGCAAATGGGGCAAGGCGTGGATTCGCTGTGTACCGAATTGAGATACAGAGAGGGCGACAAGCCGATTAGAGGCGGAAAGTTCTTGAATATAGATTACGCTATGAGCGCTAAGGGTTACGGCTTTGTGACTTACACCGTCCGCAACGCTAATGAACTGGAAGAAGCCATTGCCGACAGTCTAAAGCAGACGACGTCTACGCTTATTGACATAAAAGTATTGCCTAAGTCAATGACGCACGGATATGACGGCTGGTGGAACGTAGGCTGTACGCAAAACCCAAGAAGCAAAAAGCAAGAAGAGGCTTTGCAAGAGAAAAATAAAATGCTTGAAAAGGCAAGAAAATATTGATTAAATTCTTATAGGTGGAATTATGGACAAGAATAAAATTAAACTTGGTATTGCTCCTATAGCGTGGACTAACGACGATATGCCCGATTTGGGAGCGGAAAACACCTTTGAACAATGCGTAAGCGAAATGGCGCTTGCAGGCTTTGAAGGTTGCGAAGTGGGCAACAAATATCCTAAGGATACGGCTATGCTCAAAAAGGCTTTGGAATTGAGAGGTTTGAGTATTGCAAATCAATGGTTTTCCTCTTTCGTTCTTACCAAACCGATGGAAGAAGTGGAAAAGGATTTTATTGCGCAATGTAATTTCCTCAAAGCTATGGGCTCAAAGCGTATCGGCGCTTCCGAACAAAGTTATAGTATACAGGGACAAATGAATACCCCCGTATTCGAATGTAAGTACGTGATGAACGACAAGGAATGGGAGAAGTTTGCAAAGGGTATGAACAGACTTGGCGAGATTGCCAATTCTATGGGAATTTCTTTGGTATATCACCACCATATGGGCACTGTCGTGCAAACTGCCGAGGAAGTCGATAGAATGATGGAAATGACGGATAGAGATAAGTTCTCCTTGCTTTTTGACAGCGGACACCTCGCTTATTGCAATCAAGATTATCTGGCAGTGCTTAAGAAGTATGCGGATAGAGTTAAGCACGTGCACCTTAAGGATATCAGACCTGAAGTCGTCAAGAAAGTCAAGGAGCAAAAGCTGTCTTTCTTGCAAGGCGTACGCGAGGGCGCGTTTACAGTACCGGGCGACGGAAGTATAGACTTTGCGCCGATATTCGAGATACTTGACAAAGCGGGATATCAAGGCTGGATGATAGTCGAAGCAGAGCAAGACCCTGCCAAAGCAAATCCGCTTGAGTACGCTATCAAGGCGAGAAAGTACATAAAAGACATAGCAAAAATTTAATTAAATACAGTTGTTAATTAGGAGGATATATAAATGGCAATTAAGACACTCGGATATTTTACCAACAACGAGTTCGTTCAATCGACTACGGATAAGTTTTATCCCGTATTCAATCCGTCTACGGGCGAGCAAATTGCTCAAATGCCGCGTTGTACGACGGCAGAAGTGAGCAAGGTAATCGATAATGCTCACGAAGCTTACAAGAAGTGGTCGAAAGTACCCGTAATCAAAAGGGTGCAGATACTCTACAAGGTGAGAGATTTGCTCATCGAGCATATGGACGAGCTTACCGAGCTTTGCGCTACCGAACACGGAAAGAATTGGGAAGAGAGCAAAGGCGATATTCTAAAAGCAAAAGAGGGTACGGAGCTTGCTTGCTCTATGCCGTCGCTTTTGCAAGGCGAAAGTCTTATGGACGCTTCTACGGGCTACGACACGGTACTCTACAGAGAGTCTATGGGCGTTTTCGTAGGCATAGCTCCATTTAATTTCCCTGCAATGATACCGATGGGCTGGATGGCTCCGGTATGTATAGCTTGCGGTAACGCAATCGTACTCAAAGTCGCAGGCGCTACGCCTATGACGTCTTTAAGAATTGCCGAGCTTTATAAGGAGGCGGGACTTCCCGACGGCGTGCTCAATATCGTAAGTTGCGACCGTAACGACACGCAAGAGTTAATCTCCAATCAAAAGGTTGTGGGTATCACTTTCGTTGGTTCGACTACAGTCGGCAGATATATCTACGAGACTGCTGCTAAATACGGCAAGAGAGTTCAATGTCTTTGCGAGGCAAAGAACCACGCTCTTGTACTTGAGGACGCAGCTTTGGACAGAACTGCGGCAGGTATTATCAACGCTTCATACGGTTGCGCAGGCGAGAGATGTATGGCTTTGCCTGTAGTAGTCGCTCAAGAGAGCATTGCAGATAAACTCGTAGAAAAACTCGTATCTTTGGCAAAGAAAATCAAGGTCGGTCCTGCTTACGATAAGACGACCAATCTCGGTCCTGTTTACAGCGCAGAACATAAAAATAGCGTTGAGGCTTGGATACAAAAGGGTATTGACGAGGGCGCTAAAGTGGTGCTTGACGGTAGAAATACCAAGGTCAAAGGCTTTGAGAATGGTTTTTATCTCGGACCTACTATTCTTGACAACGTCGGCGCAGAAATGACCGTAGGTCAGAGAGAAATATTCGGACCTGTACTATGTATTAAGAGAGTTAAGAACTTTGAGGAAGGCTTGGAAGTAATGAATGCTAATCCGTTTGCAAACGGCTCAGTAATTTATACGCAAAACGGATATTACGCAAGAGAGTTCGTTCGTAATACCCACGGCGGTATGGTAGGCGTCAACGTAGGAATTCCTGTGCCTGTAGGCGTATTCTCATTCACCGGTCACAAATACTCCTTCTTCGGCGATTTGCACTGTTTGGGCAGAGATTCCTTCAAGTTCTATACCGACAGCAAGACGGTTACGACGCACTGGTTTGACGAGCATGAGGCGAAGTCGACCAAGGTTAGTACCTGGGACGGCACAATTTAGGCGAGCGCACATAGCGCCGCGCCTTTTGCCCTAACGTCGGGTCTCGAGAAGTCGACGTGTACGGCAAGTACACTTGACGACTTCATCTCGCCCTAGCACGGGCAAAAATCACAGCACTCTTTGCGCTCGCTCATACATTGCGTTGAATGTTGGAGCGCGTATATCAGAAATAGTAAGAGTGGCAGAAATACAACTAATCTTCGCTTTTGCTCACAGTTGTGACATAGGCAAAAATCACAGTACTCTTTGCGCTCGCTCAAGCGTTGTCGATATTTTTGTCATTTCGACCGTAACGAAGTGAAGCGGAGAAATCTCAACTGGTTAAGAATAAGAGATAAATGAAGTTGAGTTATAGTAAAATCTTATACAATTTTATAGAGGTATAAATATGATAAATATAGGAATTATAGGCGCAGGAAGAATAGGCAAAGTTCACTGCGAATCAATTATGTGTTACGTTAAGAATGCGACTGTTAAGGCTGTCGCAGACCCGTTCATGAATGAAGAAACGGAAAAGTGGCTCAAGGGTATGGGCGTAGAGAAGACGACTAAGGATTATCACGACATACTCAACGACAAGAATATCGACGCAGTGCTTATTTGTTCGTCTACCGATACGCACGCTCCAATATCTATTGAAGCAATAAAAGCAGGCAAGCACGTATTTTGCGAAAAGCCCGTTGACCACGATATTGCTAAGATTAACGAGGTCAAGAAGGCTTTGCAAGGTAGCAAGGTAAAATATCAAGTAGGTTTCAACCGTCGTTTTGACCACAACTTTATGGCGGTTAGAGAGGCTGTAAAGCAGGGTAAGATTGGCGCGCTCAACGTGCTTAAGATTTGCTCCCGTGACCCCGGCGCTCCACCGGTATCATACATAAAGGTAAGCGGTGGCATTTTCCTCGATATGACTATTCACGACTTTGATATGGTGAGATATTTGTCGGGCGAAGAAGTGGAGAGCGTATTCGCTATGGGCGGAGTTATGGTAGACAAGGCTATTGGCGAAGCGGGAGATATAGACACCGCAGTTATTACGCTAAGACTTAAGAGCGGTGCTTTGGCGGTAATAGACAACTGCCGTAGAGCTACGTACGGTTACGACCAAAGAGCTGAAGCATTCGGAGAACTCGGTCAAGTGGCAATTTCCAACGATTGCGCTTCTAATGCAGTTATTTCCAACGGCGACGGCGTAACGGCAGAGAAACCCTTGCTCTTCTTCCTTGAGAGATATATGCAAGCGTACGTCAACGAAATCAGTCAATTTATCGACTGTATTGTCAACGACAAAGAGGTACCTGTCAGCATAGAGGACGGCTTGCAAGCAGTCGTTATCGGTATGGCGGCTAAGAAGTCGCTTGACGAGGGTAGACCTGTTAGACTTGACGAGATTTGCAAGTAAGTAGTTAGTTACGCGAAATGTAATTATAATATAAGTACGACAAAAAAATACGACGCTCATTTTGAGCGTCGTATTTTATCAATCTATGAGAAACAATTAATTGGGAGTAACATCATAAATTTTGCAAATGGCAAGCACTTGTTCATAATGCTTCCAATGATTTTTGAAGTATTCATAAATACTTTATAGCATAAATTGTATTTTAATTGTTAATTTACAGCAGAAAATGCTGTATAATTTTTAGATAATTATAGAAAAAAATACGCTCTTGAATTTTAATGATTCAAGAGCGGTTGAATATATTTATAGCGAATTATTTACTTATATAAATCGTTTTGATTTCGTACGGGGTGAAGTCGAAGGTCTTGCCCTTGACGAACTTTTCTTTATTCTCCAGCATATCGCACTCGTAGATAGAGGAGTTATCGAAGTTGACGTCGAGGGAAGTTCTGACGTCTTGACCAAGGCTTTCGTAAGCTCTTACGATAATGCCTTTTTCGTCCTCGGCTACCTTAATGGTTTCAATAATAATATTCTTGCTGTCGAATTTAACAAGCGTGTCAATATTGATATTCTCTTCAATTACTTCTACGGGGTTGTTGAAGCAATATCCCTTTGCCATAAGGTCGGTGTCTTCAAATTTGGCTTTATGCGGATAAATTGCATAGCTGAAGGTGTGCGAGCCTCTGTCGCAAGTCGGGTCGGGGAATATCGGCGAACGGAGCAACGCCAAAGATAGGAATCCGTTCTTTGCTCTGTGACCGTATTTGCCGTTGTTGAGAAGCGCTAAGCCGTAGTCTTCGCCGTCGAGGTTGACAAACTTGTGCGCGCATACTTCAAATTGCGCCCAGTCGGGGTTGTAGGACTCGTCCTTGTCGGCTTCGCTTGTCGTGCGGTCGAAGTTACCAAACTGGATATTACACTTGACCTTGTCTGCAAAGACGGTGGGAACAAAATCTGCTCTGAGCATTTTGAGTTCTTCGTGCCAATCTACCGTCGTGTCAAAGTTGACGGTATCGCCGTCAATTCTCAAAGTGACTTTCTGCACGAGAGAGGAGTCGTGATATTTGAAGGAATTTTCTCTCACAAGATACGCTCCGTCTATATAGGTGTTGGAAGACGTCAACTTGAATTCATGCTTCTTCATCATCATATAGTTGGTCTTCTCGTCCTTACCCCAAGAGATATCCCAAGCGTTGTAGTACTTGAACGGGTCGGAGTATACCACAAGTTTGTTGAAATACTCCTTGACGAGTTCTTTGTTTTCCGCTTTGTCAATGAGCGAAGTGATTTCGCCGTTTGCGCCAAAGGTAACTTTGAGCTTAGCGTTTTCAATTACGTTGTTGTCGTAATTAAATTCTCTTGTGTCAAGGTTCGCGGGCGTCAACTTGCCGACGGAGTGCGCTTTGAGATTTGCGCAGTACCAATCGTCGCCGACTTTGACGTACTCTTGCCTGTCGAAGTCTACGGGGTTGACGGCGCTGATTTCCTTGTCTTTTGCCATAGCCTCCAACATAGTATTCTCAATTTGAGTGAGTTCGTCGTACATGATTTTATATCTCGCGTACGCTTCGTCATAGACTCTCTTTATAGACGAGCCGGGGAGTATATCGTGGAATTGGTATAGTAATGCTTCTTTCCAAATCTCCTCGACCTTTTGTCTGTCGTAGGTTATACCGTTTAGGAAAGCTACTGCGCCCAACCATTCGAGCTTGTGTAGTTTTTCTTCAATACGTCTGTTCCACTTCTTTGCGTTGGCTTGAGAAGTGTAACAGCCTTGGTGTCTTTCGTAATAGAGTTCGCCTTCAAGCGTTGGCAACTTATCAGCCATATCCTTAATATCGTCAAAGAAGTTGATAGCGGGAGAGGGCTTACAAGGAGCCAATCCGTCGATATTCTTCTTGTGACGCATCATATATTCAAGGTGTCCTTCGCCCGGACCTCCGCCTCCGTCGCCGTCGCCGTAAATCAAGAGCGCCTTGTCGCAAATGTCCTTTTCGGAATATCTGTCTTCCGATTTATAGATTGCCAGAGGAGAGTTGCCTGCGTTGTAGTCGCCAAGCGGTTCCATATGCGAAAGCAAAGTCGTGCCGTCAAGACCTTTCCAATTAAAGGAGCGGTAGGGGAATCTATTGAAATCGTTGGACGTAGGCTTTATTGTCATAAAGTAGTCCATTCCGCTCTTTTTAAGTACCTGCGGAAGCGAGGCCGAGAAACCGAATACGTCTGGTAGCCAACACATTCTCGATTTGAAGTCAAAGTTTTCTTTCCAATATCTTTGTCCATATAGGCACTGTCTGACCCAAGACTCGCCACCCGTAAGATTGACGTCGCTTTCTACCCACATACCGCCTTGAAGTTCTATTCTGCCTTCAAGCACGTATTTCTTAACTCTCTCAAAGAGTTCGGGGTATTCTTCATGTAGCCACTCAAACATTTGAGGTTGCGACTCTGCGAAATAAAAACCGTCGTAAATTGCAAGATTGCGGATTTGATTGGCAAAAGTACGCGCTACTTTTCTCTTTGTTTCTCTTATCGGCCATAGCCAAGCAAGGTCGATATGCGCGTGACCTATGCAATAATAAGTCGTAGCTTGATACTCCGGCTTTTTTTCTATAATTGGTTTTAAGAACTCTCTTGCAGAGCTTGCGCCTTGCTTTTTGTATATCTTATAGCTTTGCTTCAAAGCCTTGTCAATTTCTTTGTATCTTGCGCTATCTTTGTCAAGGATAGTCATTATAAAGAACAAGTCTATATAATCGTAGTAATATTGATTGATTTCTTCGTCGTGAATACATATGTCGCAACGTCTTAGGTGAGCCGTACATTTGCGTATTCTGAACTTGCCATTGAAACCTGCGTCTACGTAAAGGTCAATCTTTTCATCGCCTGTCGAGTTGTCAGTAATATCAATGCGTTGTTTTGCGATAAGAGAATGGAAGACGTCGCCCTTGCTCAATACCTGAGTTATGCCTTGCAAAACTATTCCGTCGGGATTAAAGACTAAGCCTTCGCCTTGTAGCTTTATTCTGCAAATTACGCTCTTGCCTTTGGCTTTTTGCGGAACTTGACCCGTGAAGTGAAACCAAGCGCAATCAAAACTATCGGCGTATTCTTTGCGTTTGCCCCAAGATTGCCACTGTCTTATTGGCTTGAATTGGCTTTTGTCAATATCCTCCCATTTGATAGGTTCTTTGCTCTTGATTATCTCAGCCTTGAGGTCGCCCACCTTTTTGTTGATAGAGCACTTTAAGTTCCATATATTGAATATATGTCCCGATTTGGATAAGGCCTTTTTTACGATAGTCTTTTTCTGATAAGTTTGTTTGTAATCTCTATTATCGCGTTGTGTTTTGTTTTCTGGAGCTTTTATTTCCTGTTCCATTACCGTTCTCCGCCTCAATGATTTACCGATTGCTTGGTCAATTAATCATTGAGTATAATTTTTTTATTATAAATCATTATATCATATTCGCATAGATGCGCGCAATATTAAAAACTGTTTTTTAATATAAATATTATGG
>CAMWPK010000002.1 GCA_947176115.1 uncultured Clostridia bacterium | reverse complement strand
GGTGTAAATATGGTAGCAAAAGATTTTAGAAAATCTGCTTGGGAAAGCCTTAGAGGCAAATGGGGAGTTTGCGTACTCGCTTCCTTAATCTATGACGTCATTCAAGGAGCGTTAGGTGGCTTAGCCTACGTAGGCGTAGGCGCTGTCGCAATGCTTATCGTTATGGGACCATTGACGATAGGTTATTCAAAAATTGCTCTCAACGTCGCTCGTAATAAAGAAGTTGATTTGGGTATGCTTTTTGACGGGTTCAAAGACTTTGGAAGAACGTTGGTATTGTATATCACCAACCAAATTTTCATTTTCTTGTGGACGTTGCTTTTGATTGTTCCGGGAATTATCAAGTCGTTTGCTTATTCCATGAGCTATTATATCTTGCTTGACGATCCTAATATCTCTGCTAACGACGCAAGAAAGAAGTCTATTGAAATGATGAAAGGCAACAAGTGGAGATTTTTCTGTCTGCAATTCAGCTTTATCGGATGGGGTTTGCTTTGCTTGATTACCTTTGGAATTTTGACGTTCTGGGTTAGCCCTTATATGGAAACTGCTAAGGCTAAGTTCTATTTGAGCTTGCTTCCGGAGGAAGAGAGAGCGGACAGCGTATTAAACGACGGTGGCGTTGTCGTAGACGGAGATTTTAATTCGAATATTGACGGCAATGATTTTTTCGATGCTTTTGACGATAACAGCCAATCTCAAAAAGACGATTTCAAAGATGACTTTGATGCATAAAGATTGTGACGAATTCATGTTTTAAGAGTTAAATAAATTTAATATACGCTCATTTTATTGAGCGTATATTTTTTATGTTGAATTTATCTAAAATATATGATATAATCTATTATAAATAAAAGATCAAGAGGGATTATGAAAGATATTATCATTATCGGTGGCGGTGTAATAGGTTGCGCGATTGCCAGAGAACTTAGTCGCTATCGAGTTAATATAACGCTTTTGGAAAGACGCGGGGACGTAAGTCAGGGTACGACTAAGGCAAATTCGGGTATTGTCCACGCAGGATTCGACGCAAAACCCAATACGGTAAAAGCAAAGTTTAATATGCTTGGCAACGCTATGTTTGACGATCTAGCCAAGCAACTTGATTTTCCCTTCAAGCGCAACGGCGCTTTAGTGCTTTGTTTTGACAAAGAAGAGATAGGCGTACTTAAAGAACTTTACGAAAGAGGCGTCGCCAACGGCGTAAGCGGGCTTGAACTACTGGACGGCGACAAAGCAAGAGAGTTGGAGCCGTATATCAGCGTTAAGGTGGTAGGCGCGCTCTACGCAAAGACTTCAGGTATAGTCAGTCCTTACGAGATGTGCATAGCATACGCGGAAAACGCATCGGTAAACGGCTGTGAATTTTTGTTTAACAAAGAAGTATGTAATATTTCCAAAGAAAAAAACAGATGGAAAGTCAGCGCAAAGGACGGGTCAAGTTATATGGCAGACGTCGTAATCAATTGCGCGGGAGTATACGCCGACGAAATAAACAATATGGTATGCGACGAAAAGATAAAGATAGTCGCAAGAAAAGGCGAGTATATGCTATACGACAAGTCTTGCGGATACTTGGCGAGCAGAACGATATTCCAGATGCCGAGCAAAATGGGCAAGGGAATTTTGGTCGCTCCCACTACGCACGGCAATATTATCACGGGACCTACGGCAAAAGACGTAGAGGATAAAGAGGCTTTGTATACCACTTACGAGGGACTTAAAGAGGTATACGAAAAGGCGGTTGTCAGCGTGCCGTCGCTCAATAAGAGATTTGTAATCACGCAGTTCAGCGGTTTGAGAGCGCACAGTGTAGACGGAGATTTCATTATAGGCGAAAGCGCGCAAAAGGGCTTTTACAACGTGGCGGGAATAGAGTCGCCGGGATTGACTTCCGCTCCCGCAATAGGAGTATACGTAGCTAAAGACGTAGCCGATAAACTTTCGCTTGAGGAGAAAGAAGGCTTTATCGCTATACGTAAAGGCATACCGCGTTTTGCTACTATGAGCGACGAGGAGAGAGAAGAACTTATCAAGACAAATCCGTTATACGGCAAAGTTATTTGCAAGTGCGAAACCGTCACCGAAGGCGAGATAGTCGATGCGATAAATCGACCTATTGGAGCCAAGGACGTAGGCGGAGTCAAATTCCGCACCCGCGCGGGCATGGGTAAATGCCAAAGCGGTTTTTGTATGGAAAGGGTAATGGATATCTTGGAGCGAGAACTCGGCATTGCCTTTGAGGAAGTGGAGAAGAGCCCGGGTGGCAAGATAGTAGTTGGCAAAACCAAGGGGAGAAGATAGGGGGAGTTATGATAAATAAAAATCTTGTAATAATAGGCGGAGGACCTGCAGGACTGGCGGCGGCGAAGAGCGCGTACGATGCGGGCGAGCGAGATATAGTCATATTAGAAAGGCAGAGCGAACTTGGCGGTATACTCAATCAATGTATACACAACGGCTTTGGCTTGCACACTTTCAAAGAAGAATTGACGGGTCCCGAATATGCGGAGAGATATATTATAGAAGTTGAAAAACGCGGTATTGAGTACAAACTTGATACGACGGTTCTCTCAATTAGTAATGACAAAGTTGTGACGGCGGTCAACGAAACAGACGGGCTTCTCAAGTATCGGGCAAAAGCCGTGATAGTAGCTTGCGGTTGCAGAGAGCGACCAAGAGGCGGTATCAACGTGGCAGGTAGCAGGTGCGCGGGTATATTCTCGGCGGGTACTGCTCAAAAGCTAATCAATATTGACGGCTATATGCCGGGAAAAGAGGTCGTAATTCTGGGTAGCGGTGACATAGGTCTTATTATGGCAAGGCGCATGACTTATGAGGGCGCAAAAGTCAAGGCTATAGTTGAGCTTATGCCATATTCGTCTGGACTTAACAGAAATATAGTGCAATGCGTAAAAGACTTTGATATACCGCTTTTGTTTTCGCATACAGTTGTAGAGATAAAGGGCGACAAGAGAGTAAGTAGCGTGGTTATTGCCAAGGTAGACGAAAAACTCAATCCTATTATGGAAACGGCGCAGGAGATAAAATGTGACACTCTGCTCTTGAGTATAGGATTGGTTCCGGAAAAGGAGCTTGCCGAAAAAGCGGGTGTACAGATTTCGGGAGTGACTGGCGGAGCAATCGTAGACGAGAGTATGATGACGTCCGTCGAAGGTATTTTTGAATGTGGCAACGTACTGCACGTACACGACCTCGTGGACTTTGTCAGTAAGGAGAGCGAGGAAGCCGGCGCGAGCGCGACTAAGTATATAAAGGAAGGACTTAAGCCCGACGAGAAAGTGAGTATTGTCGGCGAAGACGGAGTGCGCTACGTCGTACCTCAGTTTTTATCTAAGAACGCAAGTATTGACAAGTTGCAACTTAAGATGCGCGTAAGCGGAGTATTTAAGAATAAAAGGCTTGTCGCCGAGATAGATGGCGAAGAAGTGCTTTCCAAGAAAAAGCAAATCGTCACGCCAGGCGAAATGGAGAGCGTTATTTTGACCGGCGAGCAAATTAAGAGAATACAAAGTGGCAAGAAGTTGACTTTGCGTCTTAAAGATTGAGGGGAGATAAGGAGGAAAGTATATGAAAGAAATGATATGTATTTGCTGTCCGATGGGATGTCATTTGCAAGTTGACGACAGTGACAGGGACAATATTATAGTCACTGGCAATACTTGTCCTCGTGGCGCAAAGTATGCTAAGGATGAATCAATCTGTCCAAAGCGAGTCGTTACTTCGGTGGTAGACGTAGCGGGCGGAGTAATAAATATGGTAAGCGTCAAGACTAGCGAGCCGATACCCAAGGATAAGATGTTTGACGCGCTCCAACTTCTGGACGGAGTGATTGAGCAGGCGCCGATAGAGATTGGTCAAGTAATAGTTGAGGACGTGTTGGGACTGGGAGTAGATTTTATCGCTACGAAATCGGTTGCTAAAAGTCCAAGAAAATATTTGGTATCATTAGATCAAGGCACGACGTCATCAAGAGCCATAGTCTTTGACGATTACGGCAAGATAGTAAGTTCGGCGCAAAAGGAGTTCAAGCAAATTTATCCTCGCGCGGGTTGGGTAGAACATGACCCCGAGGATATTTGGGAAAGTCAGTATGAAGTGTTCAAGTCGGCAATCGGCAAGAGCGGAGTTGCGCTTAGCGATATTTCCGCTATAGGCATTACCAACCAACGCGAAACGTCAATCGTGTGGGATAAGACCACGGGAAAGCCAATCTACAACGCTATAGTATGGCAATGCCGTCGTACGGCTGATTATTGCGACGAGTTGAAAGCAAAGGGGTACGACGAAATTATATATTCCAAGACAGGCTTGACTGTAGACGCGTATTTTTCTGCGACCAAGCTCAAGTGGATACTTGACAACGTAAAGGGAGCTAGAGAGAAAGCGCAAAAAGGTCAACTTCTCTTCGGCACGGTAGATACTTATTTGATGTGGAAACTTTCCGGCGGTAAGATTCACGCTACGGATTATACCAATGCGTCAAGAACTATGATGTTCAATATCAAGACGCTTGAGTGGGACGACGAGTTGCTTGAACTTTACGATATACCAAAGAATATGTTACCCGCCGTATTTCCGTCATCTTATAACTACGGAGTATGCGATAAAACTGTCGCAGGAGCAGAAATACCTATTTGCGGTGTAGCGGGCGACCAACAATCGGCATTGTTCGGACATCTTTGCGTGGAGAAAGGAAGCGTAAAGAATACATACGGCACAGGCTGTTTTACTCTTATGAATACAGGAAGCGAGTTTGTCACTTCAAAGCGCGGACTTATCACAACGTTGTCGGCAAGTATGCAAGACGGCAGACCGCAATACGTGCTTGAGGGTAGCGTATTCGTCGGGGGCGCGGTATTGCAGTGGCTGAGAGATGAAATGAAACTCATATCTTCTGCAAGAGAAGCCGACGAACTTTCGGCGACGGTAGAGAATACCAACGGGGTATACATTGTCCCCGCCTTTGTAGGTTTGGGCGCTCCGCACTGGGACGCAAACGCAAGGGGCACCGTAGTGGGGCTTACCAGAGGCGTAAAGAGAGAGCATTTCGTGCGCGCGGCGTTGGAGTCCATTGCTTATCAGGTATTCGACGTCGTTCATGCGATGGAAAGCGATATTGGCAGGAAGATAACGGCGCTGGCGGTAGACGGCGGAGCAAGCGTATCCGATATACTTATGAAATTTCAAGCAGATTTACTTCAAGCGGAGGTTTTGCGACCCGCTGTGGTAGAAACCACTGCTTTGGGAGTATGCTATTTGGCAGGTCTTTGCGTAGGAGTATGGAAAGACGTCGATAGACTTAGAACTCAAATAGGTAAGGGTAAGGTATTTAAGCCGACAATGGATGACAATTCTCGGTATGAATTGCTTCTGGGTTGGGAGAGCGCGGTAGCAAGAACTAAATATGAGTAGATTGTTAAAAAACTAACAATCTACTCACACTCTATTGAGTTAATTTTTCTCACATTTTGGGAAAATTTGGAAAAAATTCACAAAAACAATTAATTTTTTAAGGTATTTTTAAGTTTTAAGCGACAAAAAATAAAAAAATTCGAAAAAATTTCAAAAGTTTAATGAAAGTTTAAGGTTGATGTATAATAATGAAACTGTCCTAAAATATGCGTTATGGCATTTTATCTTATATTTGAGTAAAATAAAGTGACGGATGCAACGCAATAATTTGAAGGAGGGAGAGAATTATGCGCAACAAGAGATTGATTGTGATGATAGCAGTACTGCTATTAGCAGTATTTACGCTATCAATAGCATTAGTAGCTTGTGTCAAAACAAAGCCTGGCGACAAGGATGGCGATAAAACGGATTCGGGAAATGTAAAACCTAATCCTGATCCTACCCCGGATCCGCCGATTTTACCGCCACCGGTAGTAGAAGAGAAGCCCCCTGTACAAGCTGAAAGTTTTAAGGATGCAATGGCATATATATTTGATTCTATGCCTAGCGAATATATGTCTTTGAACTTTGAAGGCTATGCTATAGTAAAGGGTAAAAAGTATCGTATGACGGTCAAAGGCAACATGTCAGAGAATGATTTTCAGTTGTCTGCGGTATTTAAGAGCGACGATACGGGAAAGATTGCGTCTGCAATCTACGTAGTCAATTCAAGGCTGTTTATCCAAATAGGCGACGATGACGAAAAAGCTATTTACAACATAGCTGAAATTGACGTAAATTACTTATTGTCCATTGTAGACAAATTGCCTGATACTATCACCGAATTGCTTAAAGGTATCGATTTGGGCGGTTTGGATATAATGAATATTATTGACCTTGCAATAGGAATTTTGACGGGCGGTTTGTCTTCGTCGGACGATCTCGTATATGAAGTGGCTGACGGCGTAGAGAAGTTTGAACTTCCGCTCAATCTTCAAGGTATGTTGGATCCTCTAATAGGTATGCTTGACAAAGACGGACTTGTCGGAATGTTCTTGCCTGAAGATTTGAACTTGGATTTGACTTTCGTGGCTCAGCTTCTCAGTATGGTACCGCTTATTAACGGATCTATTACGGCTACCGTTGACAACGGAAGATTGACGGAGTTCAACTTAGAGCTTCTTGATAACGACCCTGAAAGCGAGAATTATAAACAACCTATATTTGGTCTTGAGAACGCAATTACTTTTGGTTCCGAGCCTTTGGAGCTTGATATTCCGGATGAATTGGATAATTACCAGACGCTTACGCTTGGTAATCTCAACTTAGACCTTTCTCTTGATCTCAACACGGGCGACGAGCCTTTCGATGTAGGCGCGTTGATTGACAGTTTCTTGGGCAAGAAGATGTTCGGCGAGGGAATATTAGTTCTCAACGCTCATGCTAATTACGGTCTTGATATTAAGGCTTCACTTGATCCTGACCTCTATGGAAGCAAAACGGACAACAATTATATAAATATAATGTTGTATGCAGGCGAAAACGAGCTTGTCAGAGCCAATTATCTTGACGGATATCTCTATGTCAAGGCATTGGGCGACGGCGTAAACGGTTTTGCCGAAGGCGGTATTAACGTCGCAATTAAACTTCCGTTGAAAGAATATATCGCTCAACTCGTAGAGTTGATTACCGGTTATATCGACGGATTCCTGGGCACTCAATTCCATCCTACAGTGGCAACGGTAGGAGTGCTTTCATCCAGCATCAGCAGAGATGGCGAGATGATTTTGTCCCCATCGCTTCAAGAAGTAATCACCGGCGTTTTGAAACTTCTTGGTCTTGAAGAGTGCATTGATATGGAAGGCGGTGATCACATAACCGTTATTATCAATGAAAAGTTATTCGAAGTAATCGGTAATTTGGCTAAAGTTGATATTAATTACCCGATATTCGGTGAATTTACTATCGGTCTTTTTAAGGGCGGTATAGAATATATAGAAGTATCGGCAATGAATATTTTGACATTCAGAGCTGACAATTTTGGAATAGGTAAAGCGAAAATCACCAGAGAGTACGTGCAAGAGAGCATAGGAGATACGCAAAATTACGGCACGGACATTGAGAGCATTATCTTGACGTTTGCGCTCAATTTGCTCAGCGACTTGGACGTAAGCATGGCGATTGACTTGTCAACTGTCAATACGACGGTCAACTTGACTTCTATTATCAACGGTATAATGGCAGTGGCAAACAGCAGTACCTATCTCAAATTCCCAATTGCGCTTGATTTGAGCGAGTATCAAGGAACTTTCAATATACGTCTTGCTACAAATTATGATGAAGAAACAGGCGACGGAAGAGTGCTCATTGAAGTAATCACTCCGGACGGAGATACTTTGATTGCGGCTTATAATGAGAACTCCAACACCTACGTTGATTTGTCGGGACTTGGCTTTATGAAGTTCTGTCTTGCCAACGTGGATATCTTCAAGTTATTGAGAGGTATGTTGGGCGCGTCTGACACCTATGACGAATTCTTAGACGAAGTTGACTCCGACATATTTACGTCATCCGGCGTAGAGATTGAAGGCGACTCATTGGGCGTCGCATTAGACAGTTATTTTATAACTTTGCTTATGAGAATGCTCTCTATGGATCTCGGTATTGACGCAGGTTTCAATGCAGAACTCAACTTTGACGGATCTGTAAATGCAGAACTCGATTTGGGAATTGCCGCTAAACTCGGTCTTAGAATTACCCTAGGTAAAGAGAGCGAAAGCGCTAAGAGAGATCAACCTAGAATCGAAGAAGCAATCAACAGCTTGGCAAAGAAGGAATTTGGCGTATACAACGCAGTAAACGCTGAAATGCTTGTCGATAGCATACTTGCGGCAGAAAATCTTAACTTCACGATAGATTTATATAACCAAAACGTAGACTACTCGTCGCACGAGAACAAGACGAGAATAGTTCTCCGTAGATCAACTGCGGCTGAGGGAAGAACAGAAACGCTAGGTAACGGCTTAGAGGCTCCTTACAAATCAATCGTTGTTGAGATGTACAACGGTTGGGTTACCAATGAGAACAACGCTCTTATCTACGCATATTTGGATATTGACGGTAAGAAAGTGCAATTCAAGGGCACAGACAAGATGCTCAACGTTAACTTGGTAGTATATCAGTTGACAGGCGAAGTTCTTAATATAGGAATAGACGCTGACATCAAGACTTCGTTGATAAATGCTTTGAGCGGTCTGTTTGGCGAAAGCGACGGTAGCAACGTCGGTAGTTCCGGCGGAGTAATCGAAGTTCCGGACGGCGCATTGCCGACTCAAAAGCCTTCAGTAACGCATAAGTGCCGTCATAAGTGCGAAGTTTGCGGAAATTGTCTAGACGAAACTTGCGAGGACGAAGTTTGCGCAAATAAGTGCGACGGAGTTCATGAGACTACCAGCGAATCCGAATCTACGCCTATCGAGCAAATAATTCCGGGAGTTAAAGTCACTTTGACCGGTAAGTTGGATATTGACGTAGATGTTGATATCAACGGCGTATTTATCAGCAAATTCCTTAAAGATACGCTCAAAAACTTGTTTACCAATCTTGATTTGGGCGATTTGACTGGCGAAGGTCCTGTGACTTTGAATTATGACAACGTAAATTCAAATACATTCTTCAACGACTTGTATGAATACGTACTCATTCCGTTGATAAAGAAACAAGTGGGTAATATGACGACTGGCGGTATAGGTAATATCGTAGGTTCAATAGCCGGAAACGAAGGCATCAAGAGCCAAGTTCACGCTTTGGTTCAAAGGTTCCTACCGCTACCTAACGTAGAGGATTTGAAGGTCAACGTATCTTTGACGGACGGAAAACTTGCAAATATTACGGCAATAGGTTCCAACTCCGCCGATTATACTGACCCTAACGATTCCGGCAACAATCGCAGAGCGGACTTAGGCTTTGGTATCTATATATTCAATGCAAAAGCCAACGAAGTAGTAAGTTGGGAGCACCAAGCGACCAGTATCTACTTCAATAGAACGTTCGATCTTAACCTTATGGATATGTTTGAGGAAAACGTAAGAGTTCATACCAAGTCAAATTGGGAGGTAGACAGTTTCTATAAAATAAATTGGGCTCTTGAGGACGGAAGTGTGGATCTTGATACGTTCAACGCAAGACTTGCCTTCACAGACCCAAGCAATCCAAGTTATATTAAAGACGGCGTATACGTATTCGTGGGTACGGCAAACGCTACAGAAATCAGTAAGAGAGTGACGCTTAGAGTCACGCTTACCTTGGATAGCTTAGAGATACAGTCTATCAAGGATATGGAAGTTAAGGCTATGAGAGACGTACCTACCTACGTGACTGCGACGTTCGGTCAAGATAAAGATGGCAATGAGATAGAACGACTTCTTACGCACGTGGATATCAATCTTCCGCACGGTAGAGTAAACGGTGAGAATAACGCAAGCGTAACGATTGGAGGAAAAGATTATCAGTTCACAATTCATTTTGAGGACGAAGGACTCACTCTCGATACTTTGCAACTCAATGCGTACGACTATAAAGACAAACTTAATGCTCTTGAAGAAGCCGGCACGATAAGAGTAAAGGTAAATGATTCCTTCTATCGCAACTTGCCTGCTACTTTCAACTGGACGGACATCAATAATAGGAATATCAACGTTAAGAACATAACTAGGTCTGACGCTCAAGTTCCGGCTATCTATACCGTTAACGTACACGTTGGCGCAGGTACAATATACGAGCAAGATATGTTACTCAATATCGAGTTCAAGCCGTTTGATCTCTACTATATCGAGCGCAACGAGCTCAACTATATTGAGACTGACTATCTCGAATACGTAAACGACGAATCCTTCCCTGAAGAAATAACGGTAGTCGGTTATAACGGTGAGGAGTGGCTCAAGTATACTGCAAGAGTTAAGTGGGATACTTCAGCCGTAAAGATTGACCTTAAGGGCGGACAGTACTTCGCTTCGGCAATCATCAACGAGGGCGATTACAATCAATGGGTAATGGAAGGTATCGAAGTCAACGTAGTTTCGACTGATATCGTAGCTCTTGCATCGTCGAGCAGAACGACAGTCTTCGACTGGAAGTACTGCATCTACGGTGGAGTAGAATTTGATAAGTGCATCACGTCGGTTCTCAACTTCGTGACGAGCGACAGAACAATCAAGAGAGACGTACCTGTCACTATCGATATATCAGGTATCCTTAACAGCAATGCATTTGCAGACGCGATGAATGGAATTGAGTCGAGAATTGACTGCCCTGTATCAATAGACGTATTGGGCGAAGACGGCAAGTCCTTGTTTGAAACGACTGTCACAGTCATCGTACCAAGCATAAAGATGTCCTTGCTGGAGGATGAGATTACTATAGACGTAAGCGATAAAGACTTCGAAGGCTTGGATGCGTTCTTCAACGCTAGAAGCTATATGGAAATCTTGCTTGGCGAAGATATCGTAATGGCAAACGTAACTTGGGTTACTGACGACGTAATAGTCAAAGAAGACGGCGAGTATAAAGTAAGAGTATACATCGACCGCAACGGCGACTATGAGCAATACTGCACTGTGACGGTAAACATCACCGGCAACAGTGTAGCAAATGATGAGGAGGTGTAATATGACGGCTAGAAAGAAAATAGTTTCAGCAATTTGCATCATATCTTTAGTATTGGCAATCACGGCGGGCGTACTGCTCTCCGTGGGCGCCCAGTCAAATAGCGACAATTACGTCGGCGGGAGTGTAAATCTCGTCAATACCGGCGTAACTATCAACGCTAATAGTTCGACAATCGGGGGCGGTACAGAGAAGCCTGCAGAAGCTCCTGCGGACGCTATGGCGATCAGTAACGCTACTGAGTTGCAAAACTTCCTTTCGAGTAGCGAAACGTACGGTTATCTTACCACCGATATAGTTTTCAATGCTAGCGGTGTCGGCTCTACTGTGGGCTTCGCGCAAGGCAGAACTATCAACGGCAACGGATGGACGGTTACGCTTCAAGACGACAATGGCACAGCTCCCAACTACCGTGACACTTTTGGAACTTTGGGCGGTATGGATTACGGTATGTTCGTAGCTTTCAACGAAGGCACGATTAAGAATTTCAAGTTCAGATATGAGATATCGGGACTTACTATCGCCAACAATAGTTCTAACATCGTACCTAACTACGTAGGTATGATATGCGGTACCAATGCGACTACGGGCGTAATTAGCAACTGCGATCTTGACGTCAGCGGTTCGTTTACATACAACTATACCAACGGTTCGCTTTCTATTGAGTCTTTCAACAGTGGCGTTGATTCTTTGACGGGAAATGCCTTCTCCATCAATTTCGGCGGAGTTGCAGGTAGAAACGCAGGCACTATTACCAATATTACTGCGCAATACACGAACTTTGTCGGTACGTTCAACGTCACAGCGGCAAATTCCACGAAATCTGGTCTCATTACGTGGCAACAAAGAGCCAACGCAACGATTAGAGCCGGTGGTATTGCCGGTACGATGCATTCTAAAGATTCGGAAATCAGCAACGTAATATTGGTGGGTAGCGCTACGTTTAATATGACAAGCAGAAATCACCAAAATACCGGTATTTCAGAAAGAGCGCGTAACTATAACATTGCGGCTACGGTAGTAGGTTCTAATTCAGAGTATTCCAGAGCCGAAGGCGGAATAGGCGATGACGCTTCTACTCAAGGTATGATTGACAATATCATTTTGGGACTTTCCCTTTCCTACGCAGGTTCAGGTCTGGGTATGCAAGGATCGGCGACTTCAGGTAACGATAATTCTAACGTTTCCGCGCCCAGTGAACAGTCAATCAACGCTGTTGTGTTTTGCGGTAAGGCTACCAACGTTACGATACTCAATAAGACCGACAAAGTCGTCAGTAGCCAAAACGTTGATTATCAGACGGATCACTGCAACTGCGGTATCGGTACCAACTCAGGTAACCATGAGACGGGTTACGGTAACGTGATTAATACCGGCGATTACTCAGACGTTGAGTTGAGTATGAATCCGGACGGCGCTCAAATTATTAAAGTTACGCCAAAAGATACTCATAATTCCATGCTTGGCGAGTTAGAGTTTACTAAGTATACGGGTAGAAATGCCGATGCTGAGTCAGGCGTACTGCAATCTCCGACCGGAGAGGATACCATTGATTATGGTACAGGCGTGCCAAAGAATGATATTACTTATCTCTATAATATGGTAGACGTTAGACAAGACAGTTACACCTTTATGGTAAGTCCTTATCAATCTACTTCCGCAAAGTACTGGGAAGTTGACGTATACTGCTATCAAATCGCTGACGTTTCCGAGGCAAACGACCTTACGGAAGGTTGGGCAAACGAATATACTTACAATGGATTTGACTTCTTGACGCAACAATTGAAATTTACGACCAAGGACAACAGCAAGTCGGGTATTGTTAATCCTGCAGGATTCTATGCGGTTTCGTCCGGCGATGATCAAAGTAGGATAACTTCTGCCAGACTCCCGGGAGAATATTCCTTTACGTTGCAAGAAAAAGAGGCAGGTCTTTCATACGTAAGCATTGAAGATAGAGTTGTGGTTTTTGCTAGCGATACAGTAAATCTTGCTCCTTTCGCTTTCAAAGTCAAAAATGCTGAAATGCAAATCAAGAACTATACGGCAGAATGGCTTGCAAATAATTGGCTCAGCGAGAAGACTGACTTCGAATTTGAACTTATCAACGGTTTGGAAGGCTCGGCTGACGGTTACGTATATGAAGTCAACGGCTCTGAATACAGACGTACGGGACTTACGATAACCAACGATACCTCTACTAAGGGCAGAACTTATACTGTATATCTTACCAGCGGTGGAGTGCAAGTAACGAATCCTATCGTCTATACGGTAAAGGTAGACTTGGAGAATCCTATTCTAAGCATTCCTAGATATGAGCACCCTGCAGATATATATTATACTCACAATAGGATATCTATTGACGCGCAAGACGATCACAGCGGTGTGGCAAGTCTTTACTTGTACAGCTACAACAAAGAGACAGGCGAGCTTGAGCATTCGCACAACATTATTGAGGAGTGTATCACCGGATCTAATGACCAAAGTTATATTGACAAGGATACGGGTTACTACGTATGGTATTTCCAAGATACCGGAAGAAAGGTAATCGAGGTTACCGACAATGCAGGTCGTAAGTCTTCGTTTGAACTTAACGTTAAGATTGACACTTTTGTACCGACGATATCCGTTGACGCCTACTATATGGCAGACATTCCCGGTATTGACTCCAACGGGCAACAAATTATCACTCCGACAAAGACCCCTTATGACGGAGGCGAGGTAGAAAAAGCCGTTTACTTTGACGTAACTGCTCAGTTCGGCGAAGCCGGAGGTGAAATCCAATACAGTTATGACAACGAACAGTGGTATACATATACCGGTACGCTTACCGTAAAGGAGAGCGCTGACATCTACTTCCGCGCGTTGTCAAATACTTACGATCACCCCGCAATGGATAGTTACCCGTACAATAGGAAATATCAATTGACTACTTATTGGGAAAAGAACGTACAGGTCGGCTCCGACGGTAGCACGCAGGTAATAGTTCCATTCAAGGTTACAGTTGTACTTGAAACAGTAATTATTACTCTTGACGACGTGATAATCTCCGGTACTACAAAGACCTTTGACGGAACAGATACGTTTGAGGGTACGATTGAAGCAACAGAGGAATTTAAGGCAAAGATCAACGGAGATATTATCTTCACCGTTGCGTATAAAGACGTTAATGCAAGCGATGAAGCTATGATTAGCATTAGCGCAGTATGTACTGACGATACTAAGGTTTTAGACAGCCAAATCTCCGATTACGTCGGCAGAATTGAGAAGAGAGAAATCTCAGTCGTTATTGACAGTAAAGACAAGTACTACGGATACTCGTTGCCAGAATTGACCTATACTGCATATGGTATGATTCCGGGATTTGAAGAAACTGTTGAGATTTACGTTGTGAAAGGCGAAGGCTGTGAGGATCTCCCTTACGAGTTGTTGCCACAGACGAAAAGAGACGAGACGAAAGACGGTTACGTTATTACGGTAGTTGAAGGAATGACGTTCAAGAATTACGTTCTTCCTGAAGCAAATATCACTATAGGTAAGTTGCACATCGACCTTGCTCCGATAGACAGATTGGTTTATAACAAAGGCGAGTTCACAGGTCTTGATACCAAGAATATCGCAACGCGCAATCTTGAAATAGGTTTTACGAGAGCAAATGGCAACTACGAGAAACTTGACGTTAAGTTTGAACGTCGCGTCTACGCAGAAGGTAACGACGGTGTTGCACACGAAACGTTTGTACTCCAAGAGGATATGACCGTAGCTCCGGCAGGCTTCTACAGAGTTACCATCTCATTGCCTGAGTTTGACACAGTAGGCGGTTCCTTGTGGAGCATGTATGAGTTAGACTCTAAGATAGCTACCTTTATGATTAAGGTTATTGACGCTTCTGTCTTTGACAAAAAGGAGGAAGAAAAACCTCCGGTTGACGATACTACCGAAACCGGTTCTGACGTAGTCAACAACGGTACTCAAATAGGTATCTATGAGAATGGCGGTTCGACCAATACTGACAGTACTGATATGCCAATCGATTCTACGAATAATAAGACTAGAGATTATGTCGCAATGATTTCTATCTTCTGCGCAGTATTGATTTTGATAGCTTTCGCTATTGGAGTAGGCAGAGTAATTATCAAGAGAGCTAAGAGATAATCTTAAGCTAATTAACAAAAACGCAAGAGCGGGAGAGCAATCTCCCGCTTTTTGTAGTCAAAGCAGTTTTTATTGTTAACTAATATATTAAATTTGGTTGACAATATTATATATATCAACTATACTAATTTGGAAAAGAGGTTATTATGGCATTAAAGCAACGCATATTACAACTTTTAGAAAACAGCAGAGGTCAAGCATTGTCGGGACAACAGATTGCAGATCAACTTAGCGTATCGCGCGCAAGCGTATGGAAAGGGGTCAAGGCTTTGCAGTTGGAAGGCTATAAAATCGTCGCTACGACCAACAAAGGCTATGTTTTGCTCTCTTCCAACGATATTTTATCCGAGCAGAGTTTACGCGCTTGTCTTGATCCAAAATACGCGGATATTGAAGTCGTTGCGCTTAAGACTTCGCCGTCTACTAATGCTGAGGCTATGACAAGGCTTATGAGCGGACAGCTCAGACACGGCGCGCTTATCGTCGCAGATGAGCAGACCAACGGCAGAGGGCGTATGGGAAAGACTTTCTTTTCTCCAAAGAAGGGAATTTATATGAGCGTAAGTCTTTGCAAGAGTATAGAGAATATGCAAGACGTCATGGTCATCACTCCCGCGACAGCTGTCGCAGTGCGCAGAAGTATTGCAAAGCTCACCGGCATTGACGCAAAGATAAAGTGGGTCAATGATTTATATATAGGCAAAAAGAAGGTGTGCGGTATTCTCACGCAAGCAGACATCGACTTTGAGAGCGGTAAGGCGGGTACTTTTATCGTCGGTATCGGTATCAACTTCGTAGAGCAGGATTTTCCCGACGATATAAAGGACAAGGCGTGCGCGCTATTTACCGGAGAGCCTACTATTACGCGTTCTCAACTTATTGCCGAGATTTACGACAATTTGATTTCTTTGACCAGCGATTTGACAGATAGAACTTTTATGCAAGAATATAAAGAGCATTCTATGGTCATTGGCAAAGAGATAAGTTACGTCATTAACTGTGAGGACAAGAGAGGAAAGGTCATTGACATTGACAATGACGGCGGTCTAGTTATTCAAGAGGGGGATACTATTCGCAAACTCACTTGCGGAGAAATATCTATAAGGAGTACAGAAAATGAATGGATTTGATGAGTTCCAAAAGAAAGACGAGCAAGCTGACAACTTGCAAAACGACGATAATAAATTAGTCGTCGAAAAAAGTCAAGAAATTGACAAAGAAGGAGTAGCAATTGATACTCAAAAGGCTAGAGAGAATTACGAAAAGCATCGTATGTATCTTCTCGGTATATCCACTTCCGGTCTTTTTATTGCGCTTATGATTATCAGCGCGTTTATATCGATACCGCTTACGACGTCAGTTAAGTTCACTTTGCAATTCTTGGTCACCAACGTATGTTGTCTGTTGTTGGGGAAAAAGTGGGGTACGATTTCAGTACTTTTGTATATCTTGTTGGGACTTTTCGGTTTGCCTATATTCTCCAATGGCGGAGGGTTTGCCTACGTACTCCAGCCGTCGTTTGGATTCTTAATAGGTATGATGGTGGGCGGATTTTTTGGCGCTTGGTTTAGAGAAAAGGTCGGTAAAAACAACTTCTTGACATATTTCTTGGCTTCGCTTATAGATTTGGTAATACTAGACATTATAGGCGTTGCGTACGGCGCAGGCATACTGTACGGTTATACGCACTCAACTATGGGCGTTTGGAATTTCCTTATGATAATGCTCATTCCGTTTATTCCTATTGATATTGTCAAGTGTGTGATTTCCTCGTTGATATGCCCCAAGTTGAGCAAGTTCAGCAAATTCAGTCGCTAATTGTAGAAATCTCAATCATATTTTATAGCATAATAGACATTCAAATGTAATTATGCTATAATTTTTATATGAGATACGCGGAGTTTTCCAACGGTACTAAAATAATAGACGGCGAAAAAGGTATTGCAGATTTGCATATACTTCTTCGCGGTCTAGGCGCGTCGCGCGTTATGATAATAGGCGATAGGCATATGCTGTCACAAGGGTGTCTTGACAGGGTCAAAAGCAGTGTGTCTAAGGACGGTGAAGTGGCTATCGGAGCCGTGTATTTGGGAGAAAATTTGCAAGACAGCGCAAGCATACTCAAGGATATGTATTTCGTCTATATGTCCAATGGTTGCGACGGCATAGTCGTCTGCGGTAGCGGAAAACTTGTTGACTACGCCAAACTTCTGCGACTTGAGCTTTCCACGCAAGTTAAGGATATAAGCAAGTTCTTTAATAAATCAACAATAGGTCGCAAAGTCATTGACGTTCCGCTTATTGCCATACCTTGTAGATTTGGCATGGGCAACGAGTGCAATGCCTTGGCGGTTTTTTATGACGCACAGAAAAAGTTGAGCCGTAATATTTTTCACGAATTACTTTCGCCCGATTATTGCATTATTGATAGCAATATTATGTTGTCAGCATCAAGGGCTTCTATGGCTTACGGAGTTCTGAATACGCTCGGAAAAGCCATTGACGGTTTTATTGCTATGCATTATGCAGTGGTAGGTATTGCTATAAAGCAGGTTGAAGGTCATACGATAGGCAAGATTTTCAGTCAAGTAGCGCTTACGAATTTGAGGTCAAAGGCTTTGGATATGCTGGAATCTTCTCAAGAAGAGAAGATGATGGATTTTGCTTTGGAGAGCGCATACCTATCAAAAGGACTTGACAGAGGCGGTATGGGTATGATTTATTCGCTTGCCCTAGCCATAAGCGACGTCAAGGGTATAAATTATTTAGAGTGTCTACCTGTAGCTATCAGAGCTTCGCTTGATTTTAATTTGAGAGTATGCTCAGAGAAGTATTCTCAGGCTCTATGGTCTTTCGTGGGATGGCAAGAGTACTCGCAATATCCCCAAGACGACAGGGCAAAGCGCTTTGTAAGTTGCGTCAAAGAGTTTGTTGACGAGTTGCTGGCTAAATACGTCGAAGATTATGCGCCATTAACCTTTAACGATGACGATAGACAGGCTATCGCAATTCAATTATCGTATAATCCGCATATGCTCAACAATCCCCGTCGTTATGACCCAATAGCTATTAAGGCGGTGTTGGTATGAGAAGTCAGTATAACTTTGAGAGTGATATAAAGTTCTTGACCGGTAAAGGCGCTTTACGCAACGCTACTGTAGCATTGAGTAATATGGGCGCAAGACGCGTTATGCTCATTTGCGATGAAGCAAGCGTAAAACACGGACAACTTAATTCTTTGCTTAGACAGGTCGGCAAAGACCTCAACATAACCTGCCAATACAAAAAGGTCTTGGAATACGCTATGGCGGAGGACTGCGACAAAGCTTTAAGACTTTACAAAGAAAAGGAGTGCGACAGTATTATCGCCTTGGGACAGCGGAGCGCTATATACGTCGCAAAAGCCGTCAAAATTATGCTTAAAGACGGCGTGTCTTTTATGTCCAATTATCTTGATTGCGCCGTAAATAATATATCGTCAAAGCCAATTCCGCTCACTGTAATTCCGACATATCTTTCATCGGGAATAGAAGCGAGCAATATCGCGCGAATTAGGTGCGAAGATAAGCGCATAATCCGACTTGATACGCCTTTTGCTCAGACCAATTTTCTAGTGCTTGACCCGTGTCTATGTTCTATAATAGGAAGAAAGAATATTGCTTCGACGGGGCTCAACGCTTTGGCGATGGCAATAACGTCACTGACTTCTCATAGCAAAGTAGACCCTATGACCAAAGTGTACGCTTTGGACGCAATTACGTTGCTTACTGACAATTTCGAACAGTGCTTGATGTACAGCGGTATACGCAAGTATAGATTTAACGTGGCTTTTGCGACGGCGCTTGCAGGGTGCGCGTATTGGTCGTCGCCCAACGCTTTTTTGACAGAGCTTAGCGACCTCATTTGCGATTACAGTGGCGCAGATTATCGCGACGTATTCAATATTCTATTTGCAAAAGGCGTGGAGAAGATAGAATTCAAATGCGATTTTGATACCTATGCTCTCGTCAATTTAATAGGATACAATCAATACGTAGACGTGCAAGACGGCAAAAACAGCGGTCAGATAATCAAGGAAAGCGTAAAGAATTACTATGCTAAATTGAAAAAATACGTCAAATATCCGTTGAAATTAAAGGACTTGGGAATTGACGACGAGGCGTTGTCAAAGGTGTATGACGAATTTTCAAAAGTCGGCGACGCAGAGAAGATAGAATATGCAAATAAATTGCTGAAAGACGAGTAAAACAATGGATAATAAAATAAATTATCAACTTCAACTTGACAAAATTATCTCATCTCTTGACGGCAAAAAGCCCAGCTTGCTTTTGCATGCGTGTTGCGCGCCGTGCAGTAGCTATTGTCTTGAATATCTCAAGGATTTTTTTGAGATTACGCTGTATTTTTATAATCCCAATATATCTTGCTATGAAGAGTGGGAAAAGCGTTTTAACGAACTCAAAAGGCTTGTTCAAGATATGAATCTTGACGTTAAAGTTATATGTCCGCCCTACGCCCCGCAAGAGTTCATTGACAAGGTCAAAGGATATGAGAATTGTCCGGAGGGAGGCGAGAGGTGCGGTATCTGCTATGCGCTCAGACTTAAGAGCGCTTGCGATTACGCCGAATTAAACGGATATGAATACTTCTGCTCAACACTCTCCATAAGTCCGCACAAAGACGCTCAAAAACTCAATTCGATAGGTCAAGCACTTGCTAAAGACAAGACCGTCAAATATCTTCCCAACGATTTTAAGAAAAAGGGAGGATATCTTCGCTCGATAGAGCTTTCAAGAGAGTATAATTTATACCGACAAGACTTTTGCGGGTGCGAGTTCTCTCGTCAAGCAAAACGTTAAAGCGGGGGTATATTAAATAGTAAAAGCGCATTAATTAGGCCAATTCGCGCCCAAAACGCGCCTTTTATATTCCATAATTTTCTTTGGTTATATTATGTAGACATCTTGAATTATGCTTTTTTTTATGATATAATGGCTATATGAAGATTTTATTTATTTGTATGTCTAATATTTGTAGATCACCTTATTGCGAGTACGTTTTTAGAAAAATCGTCCAAGACGATGAAGTTCTGTCGAAGAAAGTTGAGTGGGTCAAGAGTTCGGGTGTGTTCAATAAGGCCTTTAGAATCAATCATAAGTCGGAGAAAGTATTGACGAGCGAAGGATTTGATAGGAAGTACGTGTTGTCGCATAAACCTACTTTTAAGTGGGGCAAGGGCAGACAGTACTTCAAGGACGCGGATATTATAATTGGAATGACAAAGTCCAATAAGTTCTTCCTACCGCTCAAATTCCATAAGAAGTTTGCGCTGTTGAGCGAGCTTGCAATCGGTCACTATAAGCCGATTCACGATCCCGTGCTTATTCCAAAACAATCTACTTATAACAAGGCTATGGAAGAAATAAAAGGCTATTTAATTACTTATGCGGAAAAACTTAGAACAGAGTAATATATTCTCATGAGTTTTGAGGTTTATTTAAGTTTTTCAAAATGGGTATTGAAAATGAATAATTTGTGTGATATAATGTCAACGGAAATAAATTTTTTAATATAGGAAATGTTTTAATGGAAAAAGATATGGATAAAATTGCTATTATTGATTTGGGATCCAACTCCACCAGATTGGTGTTGGTTGACATATTGAAAGGCGGGTACTTTCAAGTTGTTGACGACATCAAGGAAACCGTGCGATTGGCGCAGGATATGGAGATTGACGGATTTTTGCAACCTGCAAGAATCGCCCAAACAATAAAGACGCTTAAGATGTTTAGAAGACTTTGCGACGCCAACAACGTAAGCCGTATTTACGCATACGCAACGGCGGCGGTTAGAAGGGCAAAGAATCAACGCAGTTTTCTTGACGAAGTACATGCTTGCACGGGTATCGAACTTAAAGTCCTCAACAGCGACGAAGAAGCTCAACTCGTGTATCAGGGCGTAATCAATTCTATGGATGTCCCAAGAGGCATCATCATGGATATAGGCGGTGGCAGTACTCAACTTATTTACTACAACCGTAAGAATATTCTCAACACTGTTACGTTGCCGTTTGGCTCGGTAGTATTGACGGATATGGTCAAGCAAGACGGCTTATCGCCTGCGGACAAGTCCCAAATGATAGAAAAGTACGTAGCTTCAGAGCTTGAAAAACTTGATTGGCTCAAAGACGTTTTGCCGGATACCAAACTTATCGGCGTAGGCGGTTCGTTTAGAAACATAGGCAAAATCAGCAGAATGCTTAAGAAATACCCATTGTCAATGGCGCATAATTACGTGGTGAGCAAGAGCGAATTTTCAAGTATATATTCAAATATACGCTCGTTGGAGCTCGACAAGACAATGAAAATAAAGGGGCTTTCAAGCGTTAGAGCTGATATATTCCCAGCCGCACTGTCAGCAATCAATGCGTTCATCAACACTGTTGGCGTAGACGAGATTGTTATTTCGGGTAGCGGTTTGCGAGAGGGGGCAATGTTTAGATATGCAGTGCCGTCCACTAATGAAAAGCCTATCTCCGACGTACTTGGACACAGCATATATTCGCTTCTTAATTTCTTTGGAGAGAATATCCCGCACGCTGAGCAAGTATATAATTTGTCTATACAGCTTTTCAAACAGCTCAAGGTATTACATAAGTTGCCACGCTCTTACGTCAAAGTTTTGCGTACGGCGGCAATGTTGCACGATACCGGAAATAGAATTAAGTATTACGATCACCACAAGCACTCAAGTTACGTTATACTCAATTCAAATCTCTACGGAATATCCCACAAAGATTTGATTATGGCGGCTTTTGTAGCGTCTATGCACCGTAAGGGCGACCTAAATGCCGTTGAGTTCATGAGGTACAAGGACTTGCTCACCGAGGAGGATTTTGACGCAATTCTAAAACTTGGCGTAATCGTGAGAATAGCAGAGAGTTTTGATAGAAGTATGTCAAGCGTAATTAAGGGCATCGATTGCGACGTGCTTGGCGACAGCGTTATAATGAAGACGGACAGCCAAGGACAGGATTGCTCTTTGGAAATAAAAGACGCAATGACGGCAATACAGGACTTTAGAAGAGCGTATAAGAAAAATTTGCAGATTCTATAATGCATACGCGTAATAGCGAAATCATGATAATAAGACGGCAGTAATTTTATACTGCCGTTAATCATTAGACTTTCACGATTAATCATTCTTGATAAATTTTGTTGAAAGATGTATTATTTTATGTTACAATAAAATAAATAATATATTTGAAGTGGTTATGCAGGTAATATTGGCGTCGAGTTCGCCACGGCGAAGACAACTGTTAGGCAAGATATTTGATAATTTTGAGGTACTTCCTCAAAGCGTGGAAGAAAGAACTCCTCTCACGAGAGGATACGCAGTATGCCAATATCTTGCTAAAATAAAACTTGGCGAATTGCCTAATCGCTATCCCGATGCGCTTATCATATCGGCAGACACAATAGTTTATAAAAGCGGTAAGATATACGGCAAGCCGAGAGATAGGCAAGAAGCAAAAGAGTTTTTGGATGAATTATCAGGCAAATGGCATACGGTCTATACAGGCGTTGCGATATTCTACGACGGCAGAGTAAGTACTTTTTACGATAAGTCGCAAGTCAAGTTCAAGTCGCTTGACGAAGAAGATAAATGGAAGTACGTTGACACCGGGAGCCCAATGGACAAAGCCGGCGGTTACGGCATACAGGATAGGGAAGTCGTGGAGAAATACGCGGGGAGTTATAGCAATATAGTAGGACTTCCTATGGAAAAACTAAAAGAAAAATTAAGTAAAACGATAAAATAAATTCGGAGCATGAGATATGAAAGAAGTGGGATTGGCTATTGATTTGGGAAGCGCAACTACCTCCATTCACAAGGTGGGTAGCGGTCTTATTGTCAGTGACGAGTCGCGAGTTACCGTAAAGACGAAAAATAATAAGATGACTTTGGTAGAAAGCGGAAAGGGCGTTGAAAAGTACGTTAAGATGCCACCGCAAGGCTACCAAACGATTAACACTATTGACGGCGGAATTATTACCAACGAAAAAGCCACTGTATGTATGCTCAAAGACTATATTTCTCGTTGTTTACCGGGGAATACTTTAATTAAGCCAAAGATAAAGGCGCTTGCCTTAGTAGGACAAGGCGTAGGACTATCTGAAAAGAGGGATATCGAAAAGGCTTTGCGCAAGTCAGGAGTAAGCGAAGTTATCGCGCTTGAATCGCCAGTTGCCATCGCGGGCGCGCTGGGCTATGGCAGAGGACATTTTATTGTCGATATAGGGTCGTCTAAGACGGAAATTGCTATAGTCGGCAGTGACGGCATAGTAACAGGTTGTAGTGTGGATATCGGCGGAGATAAGCTCACAAAGGCTATTGCCGATTATATGGTCATGAGTATGAGTTGCACCGTACCGTTTTCCTTGGCGGAGAAGATTAAGAGAGAACTCGGCAGTATGTACGACAACAATAACATGTCGATGCGCGTCAACGTTCGTAAAATCGGCTTGGCAAAGACGCAAAGCGAAGTCATTACGTCAAAGGAAATATTGGGCGTTATTGAGCCTTATATCGCCGAACTCGTCAATATTATCTATAATATTTCGTTCCAGATTCCTGAAGATTTGAGCAACGATATTGTAGCCGAAGGTATAGTGCTTTGCGGTGGCGGAGCAAAACTTGCCGGACTTGACGAATATATATCCAAGTTTATGAAGATGAAGGCAAAGGTCGTTGAAGATCCTACTACCATCGTTTCAAGGGGCGGTATGCATTTCTTGGAAAATAATGTTGATCTAGCCAAGATACTCAACGTAATCAATTATAAATAATACGTTGTTTAGGCAAAATTACTTGAAGGGGAGGGAATAAATACGGGACTGTTCAGTAATAAAAAAGAGAATACAATAAAGACTATATTGCACGTCAATGAAAGATTGCAACCGGAGCACAGAATTTCGTATTATGAAGAGCATCTTCAAGGTATCTTCAAAAAGGAGAAGGTTGGCAACGTTGTCGGCGGGAATTCAGTTTTTTTCAAAGAAGGCGGTATTGCAAGTTGCGAAGTAAATATAGACTGCTATGAAGATAAGATCAATCGACTTCTTGAACTTTTGCACTATATACCTATGGCAAAAGGCAGTAAACTTACCATTTTGAACGGAGAAGGAAAAGTAGATAGAGAATATCCGCTTGGCGAGTTGGAAGGGCTTGGAATATATCTCAACGGCGTAGATTTGCCTGCCGAAGTTTATAAAAAGTGCGATATAAACTTTGTTGTTGACGAAGTATTCCGATTGCTCGAAACTCCGCCTATTCTATACAGCTATTGGCAGGGAAGTACTGAAACGGCTCTATATTTCTACAGCGCGTCGTTTACGTCAATGTTTTCTAAAATAAAAACTTTAATTACTACCTATCCGCTTTGTCAAAAAAGCAGAGTTACGCAGATTTCTTAATTTCACTAAACACCAAGACGTAAGTTGAGGTGTTTATTTTTTTTACGGTATAATTTTATTTATACTTGAGTCGGTAGAGAAACAGCACGGGTGTTGCGCTGTTGGCGAATTGAGTTATGAATTTATTTAATTTGCAAGATTTAATAAAATATCATTAAACTCCATACAAAATATGATAAAGTATGCTATAATAAATTCAATAAGGAGTTTAGATGGAGTTAAAGGTATATCGACAAGATGTTTTGCCGTACGTGTATTTTGTAAGTAGCATGGCGCAACAAACAAAATCCGGCATGTTTGGAGCATTGAGCAATAAAAGCGATAGGATTGGGGGTATATTTGATCGTTGGATAAATATCATTCCTGAAAGCATTATTTTTAATAAACATTATTTGCTTAAAGCTAAAGAGTGTGCTAATACAGACAAATCTGTAGTCGTATTCTCAGATTTTTTTATGTATAATCCTAAAACGGTAGGAATAGCGCCTGACGTAATTGGAATAAAAGTTGAGAATAATATCATACCTTTTGTAAAATTTGACGATACAAGCAATGATAATTATTGGGTTGCACAACCTAATTGCCCACAAATTGAAGTAAAATCTTTTTTTGGGGAAAATAAGTATATGGTAAGTTTGAGAGATCAAAATTACCAAAACAAATATTTAGTATTGGTTGAAGCAAATTTAACAGTAGATTACTTGTTATCATTCTTTAATGAGTCGCTTTTCTCAGATGAAACAATACATAAATTGCATATGCCGGATGATTTTATTGTATCAAATGCACGTAATCTTATATCTCAAACTAAACCGGTTTCTTTTGGTAATAGTGAATTGGGATCAATTAAAATTCTAGTTGCTACCACGGCATGTGATTTTATGAGATATGCTTTACGATTAAATAAAGGCGACACTCCAAGATTCTTCAAAGGCGTTGAACCAAGACGTTCTCAGATTAAAGAAGCTAAATTTCAAATCAATGAATCTTTATCAAATTATTGCTATCTTCTTGAATCAGGACTATATAGATTTAATGAGAGATGGAAAGAACTGTTTAGCAATCAAAATGAATTGACATTAGACATATATATTGACAATCCTTCTAATTTGAAAGTTATAAAGAAAAACAAGAATTCGATAGTTGTTTTGGCAACTAATGATGCAAAAATAAATAAAATTGATCTAACGGCAGGGAAACAATACAATATTAATTTCGGCACATTTGGAAAAATTGCAGGTGCGGAATATTTTATGAACAAATGTGTCTTGGATTGCTTGCCTGATAAAGAAGAAGAACTAATTAATGCGCTTGCAAATATTATAAGAAATAACTAAGGAGTTTATACTAATGAAATTATCTAGAGAAATACTGCATTTGCCGGAGGGAGATAAAAAGGCTGACGTAACAATATTCGATGAAAGAGATAATGATGAATTAAGGAAGATATATGATGGGTGGAGATTGCTTTGCGACAATCTAAATAAATTAAACGCAAGGTCGGTAAACTTGCCGGAAGGTTTATCAGAAATCGCTTTTGCTATTGCAAAAGACATGTGGAGATGTACAAGCGCAATAGTAGGTGCAAATTCTTCATTTGATTGTTATGATCCTAATGGCAGTCGTGGAAACAATAGAATTCAGGTTAAAGCCTGTAGTGTATTGCCGGATTTAACAAGTTTTGGACCTCATTCTCAATGGGATAGAATCTTCTTTGTGGACTTTTACCGTGAAGGTAAATGGGATAGAACTTTTGACGTTTACGAAATCGCCTCGGAAGATATAGAAAATTTTCATGTAAACGCAACTCAAACAGTTGCGGATCAAAAGGCTCAAGGAAGACGTCCAAGATTTAGTATTTATTCCGGACTTGTTGAGAAAGGACGTTTTATCACTAAAGAAACTTATTTGATTACAGATGACGGAATCAAGTTGGTTAATAAGATAAAATAAGTATATATAGCTGGACTTAAATTTAATTTTATGGTAATGTATCTGTTAGGGAGGCAGTATGCAATATAAAGTGGGGAGTATGTTTGCAGGAGTCGGCGGTATATGTTTGGGCTTCAAAAATGCTCAATATAATCACGACGGGTACTCATTGGTTTGGGCAAATGAGATTGATGAATATGCATGCGAGACGTACCGAACAAATTTTGATCACTTGTTGCTAGAGGGCGATATAAATAAAATTATAGAGCCAAATCTTTGCCATAATGAAGAGAAAGAAAAATACGAACTAATGCATAAACAGATTTTATCTTCGGATATTGACGTATTGACTGGTGGGTTTCCCTGTCAAGCATTTAGTATTGCCGGAGATCGTAAAGGTTTTGAAGATGAACGCGGGAATCTATTTATGAGTATAATTAGATTAGTGAATCTTATGAACAAAAAGCCAAGAGTTATGTTCCTTGAGAACGTCAGAAATCTTGTTGCACACGATAAAGGACGCACCTATAAGGTGATTAAAACAGCGATAGAAAAACTTGGATATCACGTAAAAGAAAAAGTTTTCAATACCATGGATATGACTGATATTCCGCAAAACAGAGAAAGAATCTATATACTTTGCTTTGAAAATAAGAGAGATTATGATTTATTTGATTTTGATAAAATTGAAAACCTATATATAAGACGTTATAATAGACAAGATAGGGAAAATCAGATAAGGGATATCATTAATTATGATATTCAACCTGCCGAAAAATATTATTATACAGAACAAAAGTATCCGCATTATTTCATACACAATAATGCGAATGAAGAATATGTAAACCTTAACGAACAAATAACCGAAATGTATCAATTTTATCAATTAAGAAGAGGATTGTACGTAAGAAAAAATAAGAGTGATGTGTGTCCCACGCTGACTGCCAATATGGGGACCGGAGGACATAATGTCCCATTAATATATGACGGATTTGGAATAAGAAAACTCTTACCGCATGAAACTTTTAGACTTCAGGGATTTCCGCCGGAGTATGTATTACCTACAAAAATTAAGAACAAAAATTATCCCGATTCTATGTTGTACAAACAGGCAGGTAATGCCGTATCTGTACCGGTAATACAAATATTAGCAACAGAATTGTTAAAAGTCTTTAATAAAAATCAGTAATTAAGATTCCCTAGGGGGAGATATAAAAAGACCATCTAAATAGACGGTAATTTTGGTACTCCCGACGGGAATCGAACCCATAACTAACCCTTAGGAGGGGCTTATTATATCCATTTAACTACGGAAGCAAGAAAATATATTTAAGAAC
>CAMWPK010000001.1 GCA_947176115.1 uncultured Clostridia bacterium | reverse complement strand
CTATACGGTTGGAGTACTGCTCTGCAAGTTCAGGATTGTGCGTAACCATAATAATGAGCTTGTTGTAAGAGATCTCTTTGAGTATCTCCATTATCTGCACACTGGTACTTGAATCCAACGCGCCTGTAGGCTCGTCGGCGAGAATAATACTTGGATTGTTTATAAGCGCTCTCGCAATAGAAACTCTCTGCATTTGACCGCCGGAGAGTTGGTTGGGCTTTTTATGTATGTGCTCGCCCAAGCCCACGTCCTCGAGAGCTTTGATTGCGCGTTGACGTCTTTCCTGCTTACTTACGCCTGCGAGCAAAAGCGCCATTTCCACGTTGGTGAGAATATCAACGTGGGATATAAGATTGTAGCTTTGGAAAATAAAACCTATTCTGATATTGCGGTATGCGTCCCAATCTACATCGGAATAGTGTTTGGTAGAAATGCCGTCGATAGACAAGTCGCCGTCGGTATATCTGTCAAGACCGCCGATAATGTTGAGCATAGTGGTCTTTCCACAACCCGATGGTCCCAGAATTGATACGAACTCGCTCGCTCTAAACTCCAAATCAATGCCTTGGAGCGCAGGAACCGTATCCCCGCCGTTCAAGACGTAGTCTTTTTTGATATTTGTCAACTTCAACATACCGCCACCTCTATCCTAGTCTATGTATTATATTTTTCACAAAAACTTTGTGTGATAAACCTACGTTCCCTTATATTCTTTGGCAAAAATATTTGTATCTTAAGTTTAATATTTTTAATGGGCAAAATCAAGACCTTTATGCGCGTTTTGTCAATATTTTATCTAATATTTACATTACAACTTTTAATGTAAAATTTACGTATAATACAACAACGCAACCCTTTCAGGTCGCGTTGTTAGGCTGTAAAATTATTCTATATTACGTATTCTCCGTTGCGTACGTTGAACTTTAGCGTAATAGGCTTCCCGTCCTCTTCAAAAACCGCTTTCATTACGTCTTTTTCTACAAATTCCGCAGAGATTATCTTAATATCCTTTTGCGCAAAAGTGGCTTTGAGCGCGTCTTTCTGCTCTTGATTGTAAGTGCTTACGTCGTCGGAGATAAAGAGCAAACTGCCAAAAGTCGAGTTTATCTTAGCGACGAGCTTTCGCTGTTCAAAGCTCATTTTCATATTGTAATCTCTCAGCATAAATACGTCGGGATCGTTCATCCATGCTCTGCCGTTGAGATGACGGCGGAAAATAGTATTGCATATTGTATGAGGAGTGGATACGTCATCTCTTATCTTGTGTCTTG
Source organism: uncultured Clostridia bacterium (assembly GCA_947176115.1). Classification (GTDB taxonomy): domain Bacteria; phylum Bacillota; class Clostridia; order Christensenellales; family UBA3700; genus RACS-045. The sequence goes on along the minus strand of CAMWPK010000001.1, from coordinate 27,797 downwards.
TATTCTTCCAAGACAGTTCTACGTCAGAGCCTATACGGCAATAGTCCACTTTGCCGAAAGCAGGCATGAGCGGAACTCCGCATCCAAGTATCAATTTGTCCTTACAACACTCTCTCAATAGCTCCATAGCGTCGCACATTATCTCCCCGCGCGTCTTGTTGTGGATAGGCAATACGCAAGCGCCATACAAAAAGTCAAGTTTGACAAGGTCGTAACCCCAGTCGTTAAGCACCACGTCAAAGACGTGTTTTATATACTCCCTAGCGCCCTCGTTGTATATGTCGAGAGAATAAAAGCCTCCCCAGTTATGTCCCGTATTATACGGCTTGCCATGCTTATCTTTGATAAACCATTCGGGATGCTCTTTGAACAACTTGGACTTCCTTACGCCCGCAAACGGCGCAAGCCATAATCCTGCAATCATACCCTTAGAATGAATGTTGTCCGCAATGGCTTTCATGCCGTTGGGAAACTTATTTTTGTCGGTAATAAGCCAATCGCCTATATTCTCCTGATAACCGTCGTCGATTTGGAAGCAGTCGAATTTAATATCTTGATTGGATATAGCTTCTAAATCGCGATTGATAATGTCTTGGCTAATACGGTTGTAATAATTATACCAAGAAGTATATCCGCATCGTTTTTTATCCTCGCGGGATTTTACGCCCATTTTATCAAAGTATTCGTCAAAAGCCTCGTCGTATTTACCGCATATACGCGCAAGTTCCAACATCTTGTTTTCTCCAAAGTATACTACGTCTTGCAGTTCTTTGGAAATCACGACCTCATTATTGTTGCAATCAAAAGTAACTACCGTATATCCGTAGCGCTCATTCAACGACCCGAATATTTCCACGTCCTCGCCACGGCGTACATAACCGTACGACCAGCCGTAGAAAACTCCGCTTTTTCTCGGATACTTCCAAAAGAGTATATCCCCCGCCTTGGGCAGTCCTATTGCCTTCAATACCGTCTTTGTGACCAAAAACTCGGTCAATCTCGTCAATTCTTTCATTTGCCCCTTTGGCTCATACTCCATGCTGTCCGTCCAACTCTGGTAGCCGTTGACAAAGATTCTATCGCTTTCGCTATACCTATAAGGCATTCGTATATCGAATTTCAAAAAGGTTACTTTGGCTTTTGCATCCAGCGATACCTTTAATACTCCGTCAATAATACAAGCCGTCAAGGAAAAATGCTGACACTCATTATCTTGGCAGACGAAAGTCTTACCGCCCGCTTTGTATTTAATATCGTATTTGATTTGGGATATATCCATAATTTACTCCTTAAACGACGTATTTCGAGTTTGTCTTTCTCGCTACACATCTATTATAATATGTCGTCTTGGCATTTTGTCAATAGCTGTTCAAAACTTTTCGACGTATCTTAGCCCCAACCGCAGAAAAACCTTGGAACTAAATTATTGCAAAAAGGTTGTAATTTAAGCCGTATTGTGCTAAAATCTATTTGACAAAAAAATTTGGAGGTCATTTATGCCACTCGTAACATCAAAAGAAATGTTTAAGAAAGCATATGCCGGACATTACGCTATCGGCGCTTTCAACGTAAACAATATGGAAATTATTCAAGGTATCGTAGAAGCCGCTACCGAAGAAAACGCTCCGCTTATACTTCAAGTTTCTTCCGGCGCAAGAAAGTACGCTAATCCTACTTATCTTCGCAAAATGGTAGAAGCGGCTGAAGAAGTAAGCCACCTTCCTATATGTCTTCACCTCGACCACGGCGACACCTTTGAGCTTTGCAAGAGCTGTATCGACGGCGGTTTCAACTCCGTTATGATCGACGGTAGCCACCACTCTTTCAAGGACAATATCGAATTGACAAAGAAAGTCGTTGAGTACGCTCACGACCACGGCGTAACCGTAGAAGGCGAACTCGGACGTCTTGCAGGCGTTGAGGACGACGTAAAGGTATCTGCTGAAGACAGCTCCTATACCCGTCCTGAAGAAGTTGAGGAATTCGTAGCAAAGACAGGCGTTGACTCGCTCGCAATAGCTATCGGTACTTCCCACGGCGCATTTAAGTTCAAGCCGGGCACAAAGCCACAACTTCGCTTTGACATTCTTGAAGAAGTAAGCAAGAGATTGCCACAGTTCCCAATAGTACTCCACGGCGCTTCTTCCGTACCGCAAGAATTCGTAAAGATTGTCAACGAGAACGGCGGTAAGCTCAACGACGCTATCGGCGTACCTGAAGAAATGCTTCGTCAAGCAGCTTCTATGGCAGTATGTAAGATAAATATCGACTCTGACCTCAGAATGGCTTGCACCGCAGGTATCCGCAAGCACTTCACAGAGCATCCGGACCACTTCGACCCAAGACAATATCTCGGCGACGCAAGAGCAAATATCAAGTACATCGTTAAGCACAAGCTCGTCAACGTACTTGGTTGCGCAGGCAAGGCTGACGAAATTCTCAGCAAGTAATTACAAGCAATACCAAAAAGAGATAGGCGCTCGCCTATCTCTTTTTATTTTTTCTGCTTAATACGTTATATCAATTTACTTATTATTCCTCTTCTTTAATTTCTTCAATAATAATTCTGAATTTTTGCTTATTGAGCATTTCTACTACGATATTCTCGTCAGTCAAATCAAACCCTGCAATAAAGTACTCCTCCAGCAACGGCAAAATTTCTGCCAATAAATCTTTTGAATGAACCGTCTTTTCTAAAACAGCGCGCAAATACATTTCCATTTCATCTTTCGTAAGTTCTTTTTTGCATTTCATTAGATTTTCTCCTTAAATTGTATTGTCTATATTCTACCATATCAAGTTGGCAAGATGCAATCAAAATCTTGCCAATTCGACACATAATACCTTATAAGGATATATTTTTATGAGTATTTTATCAAATTTTGCAGGAACCTTAAACGATTTAATAATTGAAAATAACTTAAACGCTAGAACACTTGCTCTTGCGCTAGGTATGGAAAATTCTACTATTACACGCTATTTGAATGGAGAAAGACTTCCAAGTATAGATTATCTCGTAAAAATTGCAAATTATTTTAATTGCTCAACAGACTATTTGCTAGGTCTAGAAGACGAGATTAGAAATACAGATTTTATGCCGTGTCCGCCGTTTGCAGAAAGGCTTGCTTATTTATTAAATTATTACAAACGTTCTTCGTATAGCATATATCATAATACTGATATATCCCAAGCTAGATATTATGGTTGGAAGAACGGAGTTGGCGTACCCAGCGTAGACAATATTGTTAAACTGGCAAAACTATTTGATTGCTCCGTTGACTTTGTTATTGGTCGCAGTAAGGGTTAAAATGGATATTCTAACTAATTTTGCTGAAAATCTTAACGATTTGCTTATTGAATATGGCATAAATGCAAAAAGTTTTGCCGTTAGCCTTGGTATGGGAGAAGCCACAATCACACGATATGTAAATAAAGGTAGAGTGCCCACTGTAAAATACCTTGTAAAGATTGCCGACTATTTCAACTGCTCAACCGACTACTTATTAGGCTTAGAAGATGAGATATATCCTAAAACTTTCCTACCCTGCCCACCATTTGCGGATAGACTTGCATATTTGTTAAAATATTTTAACCGTTCTGCTTATTACCTTTACCACGATAGAGATATAACTCAATCTAAATATTACAATTGGAAAAACGGTGTAAGTTCACCAAGTTTAGAAAATGTAATTAAACTTGCGCAAATCTTTGATTGCTCTGTTGACTTTGTTATTGGTCGCAGTAAAGGATAAGAATGGATATTCTAACTAATTTGGCTGAAAACCTTAACGATTTGCTTATTGAACGTGGCATTAATTCAAAAAACCTAGCTGACGCTTTAGGCATGGGAAATGCAACTATATCTCGCTATTTGAATAAAGAACGAACTCCGTCAATAGAATGTCTTGTAAAAATTGCAGATTTCTTTAACTGCTCAACAGATTATTTACTTGGTCTAGAAGATGAGATTAAAAACACAGACTTTATGCCGTGTCCGCCTTTTGCAGAAAGGCTTGCCTTTTTGTTAAATTATTTTAAGCGGTCAGCTAGCAGTGTATATAAAAATGAAAATATTTCTAAAGCAAGATTCTACGTTTGGAAAAACGGAGTTGGCATGCCCAATATAGACAATATCGTCAAACTTGCGCAAATTTTCGATTGCTCCGTTGACTTTGTTATCGGTCGCAGTAACTGACATCATAAAGATTAAATAGGCAAAATTTTACCACTTTAGCATAATTATGAGTGCGAATTGTGTCGATTTTGAACGAAAATTGAAAACTTTTGTAATTTTGTACAAAACATATTGCAAAATACTTGCAATTTAGACACAAAAACGCTATGATAGTGTCATAGGAATGTCAAACGATAATTATTTTATGATACCCGACTTAATAAAATAACTTTATGTGGAGATTACTAAATGCCAACCTCTTATGATACTAATTTGCACTTTTTAGCTAAGAAAGCCAAGAACAGACTTGCAGGTCGCGATGAAGAAACTCAGAGCGACTACAACAAATATATGAAACGAGTAAACGAAACGTATATGACGATACTCAGAATGACCATTAAAGAAGATATCGTATATAATCCCATTGCTATATATTTGGGAAAAGACCTCAAGAGCCTACCCGATTCCAGCGAAAAAGTAAGAACTGTACTAGAAACAAGTTCTTACGTCAGCGAAGTTAAGAAAATGGTCAAAGCCGATATGATCAAAAAGACCAGAACCGGCGAACCTGTCATAGTTGACGGAGTTGAGTACGACCCAAGTGATATTTTGCGCAGACTACACTGAAAATTCATTGACAAACTTCTCTAAACTAATATATAATAAGCAAAAATAAATAATATTGTAAGGTTGTTTTGGCAATCGCCATACATTAAAAAGGGAACGGTGTGAAAATCTCCGACAGCCCCCGCTACTGTATCGGCTACGAACGCTCGTTGTCACTGAAAAATCGGGAAGAGAGCGCAAGGTATGAAGCCGTAAGTCAGGAGACCTGCCTGCAATATCAAAGACGGATTTCGGTGGGAAGTCAAGTCATAGCGCTGTTTTGCTTGTCATTCCGCCCCCTATGGGGCGTTTTTATTTTCCACGCAGAATCCATCTTTAGACGCTACGCGATTTTACAAGTAAAATTGCGTTATACTGAGATTGTCATCAGTGCTAATATGTACTATATGTTAGTTAATAAATAACCGGTTGACGTCATTTCGACTGTAGCGTTAGCGAAATGGAGAAATCTCTACCGATTAAATAAACAAAAGGAGTATACTCAAATGAAAAAGTATGCAAAACTCATTACTGCAATATTGCTCGTATCATTGCTTGCGATCTCTCTCTTCGCTTGCGCTGACCCCGGCAATGACACCCAAGGAACAATGACGCTTGTTCTTCTTGACGGCGACGTCGCTCAAGAATACTACGTTGACCTCTCTAAAGTTCCGTCCGGCAACAGCTCAAGCGGACTTATGGCGATACTCGAATATCTCCAAAGCGAGGGAAGACTCACCTACACCGCACAAGACTACGGCTACGGCGCTTATCTAACTCAAGTGGGCGAGTTGCAAGAAGGCGGAGGAAAATATATCTATATCTATACTGACGTAGATGCGGACTTTGACGTAACTCAATACGCCGTACAAATCACCTACAAAGGTAAGAGTTATACCAACAGTGGCGTAAGCGCAAGCCAGATGACTGTCAAAGCCAACTGCACTATCGTAATCACGTACATAACTTTCGACTGATATGACGCCTTCTCCGCACCGCGACAGAGCGCTTAAACTTGCGCTGATAGCAATTATGTCCGCCACCCTAGAGGCAGGCAAACTTGCGCTGGCTTTTATCCCCAACGTGGAGATAGTCACCTTGCTTTGCGGTGTATACGGATACGTATTCGGCTTTTACGGAATAATAGCCACGTACATTTTCGTAGCCTTAGAAACGTTGATTTGGGGCGTAAATACTTGGGTAATAACCTACCTCATTCATTGGGGATGCGTAGCCTTGGTATTTATGCTCCTAGGCAAAGCCAAAATAAAAAACCGTCTTATCCTTACTGCTACCGCAGTGGCTTTGACGGCGTCTTTCGGAGTATTAAGTTCGCTGATAGATACTGGACTTTTGACGGGATTTTGGAACAACTTCTGGAAAAGATTTGCTATCATATATACCAGAGGCTTCGCCTTTTATATAGTTGAGATAGTATGCAATTTACTACTCTTTCTCATAGTTTTTAGACCTCTTGTCAATCGCCTTGACAAGATTTTGCCCGATAAATTCAAGACTCATTTATAATCTTCGCTCCGCAACGACTTAAGCAAGTCAATCAACGCTTCTTGCTGATTGATTGTAAGCGACGAAAATTCGTCAAGCAATTTTCTTTGCGCTTGAGTAAGCTGATAAGGCTCGCCGTCTTCTGCAAAAAATTGCGACAGCGTAATTCCAAACGCATTGCAGATTGCTTGCAAAGACGCGACGGAAGGCTGGACTTTTTTTCTAAACCAAGAAGAGATTGTCGTCTGCGGAATATTGGACTCCACGCTCAACTTATATTCCGTCCACCCTTTTTGGTTGCGCAATTCAATAATTTTTGCAAGAATATCCATATTACTCCCTATAATTGCCTTTTTCGTATATTTTATACGAAAAAGTGTTGACAAACAATATTGCATATCGTATACTTATTACGATATTTCGTATATCAATAACTTTTTATATATAAGGAGAATCACAATGGACCAACAAAGGATAGCAAACTTTATGAACGCCTACGGCAAGCGTTTCCCCGCAGACAAAAGAGCTTATATTGAAGACGCAATGAGAAATTGTCCGGATGAAAAATACAACTTGCTTGCTACAATCAATTTCAAAAATCCTACCGCCGTTACTGTAGTATCAATACTTTTCGGTTATCTTGGAATTGATAGATTTATGCTTGGACAAGCAGGTCTTGGAGTGCTTAAACTCATTACCGGCGGATTTTTTGGAATAGGGGCATTTATCGATTGGTTCCTAGTAGGCAAAAAAGCCAAAGAATGGAACTATCAAGAAATAACAAAAAGACTTTAATCAACGCCGTTTGCATACCGCAAAAAAACACCCCCGACGTCATGTCGGGGGCGTTTTTTATACTTTCTTATTCTTAATCTTTTGGTTGGTCTTGCTCTTCCTCTTGCGATTTTTCTTGCTCTTCGTCGGCTTTCTGTTCTTGAGGTTGAGTATCTTCCTTATTGTCGAAAGCCTGCTCTATCGCGGTGTCGTCAACTTGCGCGCTCTCGCTCTTAGCCTCTTCAAATACCTTTTCCTCAACGATATTTATCTTGGGAGCCTCGCTCTTTTTATATGAGTCTTTCTTTGCCTGTCTTTCGTCAATAAAGGCTATTACTTCGTCGGCGGTTTTGCCGTCAAAGAGCATATTGACTTCGTCAGTGTAAATCGTCTCTTTTTCAAAAAGAACTTTGACCATGTTGTCCATTATCTTACGGTTGGCTTGCAAAATCTCCAAAGCCCTCGTGTAGCAACTGTCAAGAATAGACTTGATTTCATTGTCAATGATACCGCCCAAATCGTCGCTGTAAGAATGAGTTGTGCCGTAATCCCTGCCAAGGAACACTTCTTTATCTCCGCCGAGATACATATTGCCTATCGCCTTGGACATACCCCATTGAGTTACCATTTTCTTCGCGATATCGCTTGCTCTTTCAATATCGTTGGAAGCGCCGGTAGAAATATCCTTGATTACTATCTCTTCCGCCGCTCTACCGCCAAGCATCATAGTAATCATATCAATGAGCTTATTGCGAGTGATATGCGAATCGTCGTTTTCCGGTCTTGTCAAAGTATAACCCGCCGCCATACCTCTCGGAATAATGCTGACTTCCTGAACGTCGTCGCAATTTTCAAGCAACTTGCCTATAATAGCGTGACCCGACTCATGATATGCGGTAATTCTCTTATCGCTGTCGGTGACAATTCTCGACTTCTTTTGCGGACCTGCAATAACCTTGTTGATACCTTCCAAGATGTCTTCCATGACGATTACGCTTCTGCCTGCTCTTGCCGCAAGTATAGCCGCTTCGTTGAGAAGATTTTCAAGGTCTGCTCCGCTAAATCCGCTCGTCATTCTTGCAAGTATCTTAAAGGATACGTCTTGCGCCAAAGGTTTGTTACGCGAATGAACTTTGAGAATTTCTTCTCTGCCCTTGACGTCAGGCACGTTGACGTATATCTGTCTGTCAAATCTGCCCGGACGCAACAACGCGGGATCGAGAATATCCGCTCTGTTGGTAGCCGCCATAATAATTATGCCTTCGTTTTTCTCAAAGCCGTCCATTTGCACGAGAAGTTGGTTGAGCGTTTGCTCTCTCTCGTCGTGACCGCCTCCAAGACCCGATCCTCTTTGTCTGCCGACCGCGTCTATTTCGTCTATGAATATGATACACGGCATATTCTTCTTTGCTTGATTAAACAAATCTCTTACTCTCGCCGCGCCCGTACCTACAAACATTTCTACAAAGTCGCTACCGCTTATGGAGAAGAAAGGTACGTTGGATTCGCCTGCGACGGCTTTTGCAAACAAGGTCTTACCTGTTCCCGGAGGACCTACCAGCAGTACGCCCTTTGGTATTCTCGCGCCAAGCCCCAAAAACTTTTGCGGGTCTTTTAAGAACTCGACTATCTCTTGCAACTCTTCTTTCTCTTCTTCTGCGCCCGCAACGTCCGTAAAGCGTACCGACACGTTCATATTAAGTCTTGCCTTGGTCTTACCGAAGTCCATAGCTTGACGGTTAGAACTTGCGCTCTGTCTGAAGATTATGAAGATAACCACCGCGCAGATTATCAACGCAAGCAACGGGAAAATTATCGAAGATATATTTATACCCGAATTTGGGTCGTTGAAGACGTACTGCGGAAGCGTTACCTCTATCTCGCCCGCGTCGATTCTATCTTGCAAACCGTCGAGATAATTTTCGAAATTAAGACGGGAACTGATATTTGCGACGTAGTCGGCTTTCTTAGTCGGATTTTTATAGAACGCCTTTAATTCGTCTTCCGTCGCGCTTGACTTGAGAGCGTAGACCTTATACGATTCTATATACAAAGCTCCGATCTTACCCGATTCAATCTTCTGCACCATGCCCGAATCCGTGCTTGTGACGTCGCCTTTGCTATACGCAATCTCCTCTGTCTTACTGTTAAAGAACCTAAAATAAAAAAAGGTAATTATCACTATAACCAAAATTACGACAATCGCAATCCGTGTGTACAATGCTTTTTTGTTCACTTTTCCCTCCAAGCGAAACGTGTTCGCTTACTATATATATTATTAAATTGCCAACATTATTATATATTATAATAAAAGAATAGTCAATAATGTTATCTATAACTTTTGTAAAATATAGTATTCGGCGAGTAGGGATATCAGACAAATCAAATAAGTATATTTTGCCCGTTTCCATACCCGCCGAATGAGTAAAATCCCATATGCGATTAATACACAAACACTTGCTCTTGAGTTTCCGCTCCTTGAACTGCGCCAAGACTTACAGCCTTAAATAACAAGCCCTTTGCAAATTCCGCTACCTTATCCACAAGATGAGAGATAAAATTTTCATCTCTGTCTTTGAGTTCTTGCATACGGTTGCCGTCGGCGTCGCCTACTACGGCAAGTATACCTATATCGCCGATTCGCTCTTTGTTCTTGTCGAAAGCTCCGCCCGGCTTAATACCGTTTTGCGTGACTTTAATTGCGCCGATATCTTTGAGCTTGCCAAGCGCCGAATCGATTACGATGACGATATCGTCTTTGTGACGGGCTTTTATCATTTTGGCGTAATCATCGACGTTGATTGCCGTGACCTGTCTTTGCGAATTGCCGTATACGTATGCGTTTACGCCTTGATTTTTGAGCTTGTCGCCCACTTTGGGACCTATGCTGTCCCCAATGATTTTAGTTGTTCCTATACATAAAAATACCAAGTTTTTCATAGTGGTAATTGTTTACACCCATTAGGATTTTTATACCCAAGACCTGCAAATATATCAAAAAACTTTGACGTACTTTTTTGTAGAATCTACAAATATAATGTAATACATAAGCCTTAATTATATTGACAATATAATCTTGACAATATTATAATGACAATGTAATCAACGAGAAAATTTCGGGCATAATCATATAAGGAGAATCTATGTCAGTATTATCTATCATAGCAATTATAGTATTAGCGATATGCTTTATCGTAGGCGTAGTGCGAGGTATAGTCAAGACGTTACTTAGACTTTTGGCTGTCGTCGGAACTGCTTTGCTTACGATATTTATTACGCCGTATCTTGCTAAAGCGCTCACTTCTTCGCCTGTATTGAAAGACGTCCATGCGGGAATTTTGTCGGGTATCAGCGCATTGATTATAGCAATAATATCCTGCGCGATATTTAGTTTGATTATCTTTGTCGTCAACAAGAGAATTTCCGACTCCCCTTTGAGCAGTGTCAACAGAGTCCTTGGAGGTTTCTTCTACGCTTTCGTAGGCTTTGTCGCATTGATTTTAATGGGATACGTAATCAATATTTTCAAAGACGCCAACTTTATGCAATCTGTCATTGCAGATTCGCAAAAAGACGCCTTTGCAAATTGGCTTGTCACCAACAATCTCTTCAACAAATTTATGGAAGCGGTGGCAAAGGAAGGCGGTGTCTTCTGGCAGTTTATCAATGGGTTTAAGATACCTTCGATAGGTGGCGACAGCGCTCCTAGCGGTGATGCCACGGCAAGTGGCGAAGCCGTAGCGTCTATAATCAACGCAATCGCAAGAGTATAATAAATTTATAACGATTTCTGCAAAATACAACAGGCATATCGTGAAGATATGCCTGCTTTTTTTAATAATTATCGCTTCTTCCTACTAGATAGTCAATACTAACGTTAAAGTACTCTGCTATCAATTTCAAAGATTCAACTTTGGGAATTGCTCCTCTCTTCCATTTTGTAATACTAGAATTATTAAGCCCTATACGTTTGTACAAAAAGTAGTGGCTCACCTTATTCTTTTCCAACAATGAGATATATCTTGGATAAAATAGACTGATATTCATTGGATTAAAATCTTCGCGTTGCAAATAGTCGTCTACTCCAAAAAGATAATTAAAAGAACAGCCAAAGTAATTTGCTATCTTCTCCGCAATGCTTAAAGTCGGATAATAATCTTGATTCTTATATGAATACAGAACTTGGAAAGGAATGCCCGATTTCTCACTAAATGACCTTATTGTTAAATTATTATCGTCCAACAATTCTTGAAAAATTTTCATAAATTCTGTCATTGATTTCTCTTCCCCTTTCTCATTCGCTAATTTTCGACATTTTTCTACATCAAAAATCCTCAATTCTTATTTATTCTATGCGAAATATGTCTTATTATGGTGGACTGTCAGTGTCAGGGTATGATAAACTATTTATTAAGCAAGGTACCAACGCTAATACTATTAAAGGAGGAGTAATTATGTTAGACCCATTGATTTTCGAGATAATTAAAGTTGGAATCGAAACTGAAATCTCAAATCCATGCGTATTTTCGGAAAACGAAATAAAAATTAAATTAACTAATGGAATGAAAGTCATAATCTCAACTGAATTTGTAATTTAGAAGAGTATTAAGGGTACTAAAGAAAAAATATTATTGTTAAATTCTAAAAAGAGGAGGAAAAAAACCGTGAACAGTGATAATAAAATCGATTTGGCAAATTTACATATGTTGGAAGATTATTTGCGTGATTTACTTTTTGACAATTTCTTAGGGATTGAAATTGACGAGAAGTTTATTTGTAAAATTAAAGATTTTCCCAACACTAAAGTAATAATAACTAAATTGTAAACAAAAATAAAGGCGTATGACAAATACGCCTTTTTTCTATTAAAAGATTAATCTATAGACACTGAATAAGAAATTGAATATTATCCCGCCTACCCCGCTTAGAAATACGGCGTATGTATTGCTACCGCAAAGCAAATGACAAATTACGCACATAACTCCGCCCAATAGGATATTGATAGCGACGAAAGGCGAATATTTCTTTTTATATCCCATGATATATCTTGCAATAACGCCAAGTCCTGCGCCTACCAAAAATATAATTATCAATTCGTAAATTTGCATAGTATATTTTACAATAAGCTATTCATGTTTATGCAAATCATTCTCTATTTGCGTATTGACTTTTGTCGCGCCAATTTATATAATGTATTTTGAAGCCTACGCGATATAAATCTACGCTTAGGTAAAGGAAAAGGCTATGATAGAATTTAAGACACAGTTGGACGTCAACGCGCAAAAAGCGCTCAACAAAATGAGTATGAAAAAAGTTATTATTATTTGCGTTGCGATTTCTTTAGTTATAATAGGTATAGGCGCATTGGGCATAGTAATGGCTGAAGATAGCTCAGACGTTTTCGCCGGCATCTTTTTGCTAGCCGTCGGCGTGTTGTTTCCGCCCATTTTGATACTCCTAAACGCATACGCTCAAAGCGTTGTAAGAAAGACAAGTCCGTTTTTGCAAAACACTACGAAAGAGATTTACAGATTTACTGAGGACGGTATCGAGCACTTGCAAAAGCGCGACGAGAGTTTTTTCAGTCACACCAAAGCCGACTATACGTATTTTTACAAAGTCATATCTACGCCTCAATACTACTTTACGTATATTGCATCCAATCAATGCCACGTAATTAACAAGGCGCATATTACCCAAGGCACCTGCGAAGAACTTGACGCTATTTTTGCTCGCAAACTCCCCGTAGGCAAATTCAAAAAGAGCAATAGATAACGTTTTATAAAATTTATGTAATATTATCCATTGCAAGCAATGCGGGTTGCCAACGCGAATATATTATGGTATAATGTCTATACTTAAATCAATTCAAGGACCGCGCGTGGCAAAATCATTAGAAACTTGGAGCAAATTGGATAACTCTGCAAAGATTTATCCCATGCTCGTCAACAAAAAAAGCCAAAATATTTTCCGCCTAAGTGTCAATCTCAAAAAAGAGGTAGACGCTGAAGTTTTGCAAGAAGCGTTATCCTTGACGATAGGTCGTTTCCCCGGATATCAAGTCAGACTTATGAAAGGCGTGTTTTGGTACTACTTTGACCAAAACAATTCAAAGCTGAGCGTCTATCCTCTCGACCCTGTTTCCATAAAAAAAATCACTGACAAGAATTGCAACGGTTATTGCTTTAGAGTAAGCTATTTCAAGAATCAAATAGTTTGCGATTTCTTCCACGCTATATGCGACGCCACAGGAGCGTCAGAGTTTGTCAAGTCGTTGGTATACACGTACCTCAACTTGCTTGGCTACGACGTCTACTCCGACCAAAAAATACTCACCGTCGGCTCTCCCGTCACTACGGAAGAACTTGAGGACGCTTTTCTTAAAAACTATAAGCGCGTACCCCTTTCTAAACTCAAAATCAAGGAATTGCAAGGCAAAAAAGCATACCATATCAACGGTATTTTATTCGACAACGCCGGCAACGGTATCATACACATGTATTGCGACGTAAAGCAACTTCTCAACGTTTGTCACGCTAAGGGTTGTACAATGACGGAATACTTAGGCGCTCTCTTCATGCTCTCTATATATGAAAGCAAAATCAAAGACAAGGTTGATGATGCCAACGATATCCAGCTTTTTGTGCCAATAAATTTGCGTAAGATATTCCCATCCAAGACGTTGCGCAATTTCTCGCTATTTTCCCGCGTAGGCGCAAATCCTTATGAAGATATGGAGCTTGATAAACTCATTGAAATTATGCATGCCAATATCTCAAGAGATCTCAACAAGGACCGTCTTAGAGATAAGATTTCCACTACGGTATGGGCGGAAAAATTCTTTTTGGTTCGATTTATTCCGCTATTTTTGAAAAGGATATTTTTCAACTTTTCCAATACGTTTTGGGGAAAGGCAAAAAAGACGGCTACTTTGTCCAACTTCGGCGTTTTGGACTTGCCTGACAGTATGAAAGAATACGTGGACAGCGCTAGTTTTTCTATCACTTCCAACGCTACTACTCCGCTGTCGCTATCCGTCATAACTTGCAACGATAAAGCGTGCATTACCTTTACAAGACGAATTACCGACACTGATATAGAAAGGCTCTTTGCAAAACGCCTTAGCGAAGACGGAATAGATTTGCAAGTAACGTCGAACTTTTGGGAGGTGGACAATGCGTTGTAAATATTGCAATATACAAGTGACGTGCGAGAGCAAGATTTGTCCGCTTTGCCACGAGAAACTCCACATCCCCGAAAATCTCGATATGCCATACGAAGCGCCCAAAGCATACCCTGATAAGCAAAAGACGTCAATTCGTAATAAGAGAAAGTTCTCTATCACAAAGCTCTATATCAGTATTGCTTTGACGCTATTCATATTGAGCATACCTATAAATTTACTCACGACTCCGCATCTATACTGGTTCGCAATCGTGGGCATATTGGCTATCTACGGTTTTATTCTCATTGCCAATACTATTCTTTCCAACAACGGCATCGGCATCAAAATATTTTGGCAAGGCGTGGGAATACTTGCTGTGCTTTTGGCGGTCAATTACTTAATTGACAAACAAGCTCCGCAATACTCCGCTACTTGGGTATGGGACTACGGTCTGCCGGCAATACTGATAGTCGCGTCAATAACGACAGGTATATATACGGCTATTGCGCTCAAGTATTGGAGTGGCGTTGTAATTGATACTTTGATAATCTCCGCGCTGGGATACCTTCCGATAATACTCTATGCGTGCAAAGTAATCGTACATCCCGTTCTGGCAATCGTGTCAACTTGCGTATCCACGGTTATTATTATCTTCTGCTGTCTGCTTGGCAAAAAGACGCTTATCTCTGAATTAAAGAAAAAATTTCACGTATGATGTTTGACGTACGTATTACGTCATTCCGTTAATATGTCATTTCGAGCGTAGTCGAGAAATCTCATCCATTCTTACATCTAGAAAATCTTCATTATAAAATCTTGCTTTTACGTTGCTTTTATTGTATAATAGATATAATGCAAGAATATGCATACAATAAAGGGAGAATTCATTATGTATTTAATAGGAATTGACGTAGGCGGTATGAGCATTAAGGGCGGAGTTGTTACGCAAAAGGGCGAAATAATCTTCAAGACTGCCATTCCCACTACGGAAAAATATACGGCTGACTACAGCATAAGCGAGGACATAAGAAAGGTCATCGACTTGGTTATTGAAGGCGCAAAGATAAGTATTAAGGACGTGCGCGGTATCGGCATTGGTCAACCCGGTTCTATCGATTCCAAAAAAGGTCTAATAAGATACAGCAACAACATAGCTTTGGAAAGAGTCCCCGTAGTAGACGAGCTCAAAAAGTATTATGACTTGCCTATTTACATAAACAACGACGCAAATTGCGCCGCGCTTGGCGAAGTAGTATTTGGCGCAGGCAAAGGATATAAGGACGTTATTTTCGTAACGCTAGGCACAGGCGTGGGCACAGGCTTTGTTATGGACGGAAAACTCTTTGAAGGAAGAGAGTGCGCCGGCGCGGAAGGCGGTCATATGGTCATCAATATGTCAAAAGACGCTCCCCTTTGTAATTGCGGAGCTCGCGGATGTTGGGAAACGTACGCGTCTGCTACTGCGCTTATCAGACAGACCAAAGAAGCTATGGATAAGAACCCTGACAGCTTGATGCACAAACTCGCTAAGGAAGAAGGTCAAGTATCCGGCAAAACGTCTTTTATGGCTGCTAAGCAAGGCGACAAAGCCGGTCAGGAAGTAGTAGATAATTATATTAGCTACATATCTTGCGGAGTTGTCAACCTAGTCAATATCTTCTGCCCCGAAGCAATTCTAATCGGAGGCGGAATCAGCAACGAAAAGGAATACCTCACCAATCCAATTCAAAAGGCTGTCAACGAAGGCAGGTTCGGCGCTAAATTCAACCCTACCGTAGACGTTAAGACTGCAAGCCTTAAGAACGATGCGGGCATACTCGGCGCGGCCGCGTTGGTATTATAGTGTCATTTCGACTGTAGCGTAGCGGAATGGAGAAATCTCTCCCGACGAGAGCTAGTCGAAGTGCCCTATTTGATAAAAAATAATAAGAGCCGATAATTAAGTGTTGCTATTAAACTTAATTAGAGATTCTAAATATATCATGTCACCCTGAGCGAAGCATAGCGGAGTCGAATGGGTCTAATTAAGTTAATTAATTTGGAGAAAAAATGAAAAAGATAAAAGCGTTTGACGAATTTGGAGAGCAAATTGATTTTGGCTTAATGCTTGCCAGCGAAGAAGAAACTCGCCTTTGCGAAGAAAAGTTGAAGAGTATCGGCGCGCTCCCCGAGGGCTTTGTCAAAGTCGGCAGAGTAAAAGGCTTGGAAAAGTATTACAAACTTGTAAAGCTCGACGAGAAACAACTTGAGCAAAAAATCAAAGCCGAAAGCGTTCACCGTCTGCGCCAAATAGACAGGCACTCCGTCACGCAAATAATACTACAAAGCGTTACGCTAGGCTTCACCGCATTGATTGCGTTTTGCGCGGTAGTAGCGTTGTTTTTGCTAAAATAATATATAACGTAATTAAAATTTTAATGTCATTTCGACCGTAGTGGAGAAATCTCAACAGCATTTACTCATATATTACCCCTCGCATGCCTTTGTGTACGCCTTGCTTTGCGTATTTTTCTTTTCCTACTATAACTTCCACGTAATCGTATTCTTTCATTTTACTACTCAGTAGAAAGGTTTATCCTTCAAAAATAAATTTCAAGTCTTCTTCTTTTATTGGCACGAAAAGTTCATCTGCGAGTGTGATTGGATTTTCAAAAACTACTAACCACATACCGTCTATATTTCTTGGGTCAAGTATCGTGCCTTTCATTCCCTTATGTACGCCTTGCTTTGCGTATTTTTCTTTTTCTACTATAACTTCCACGTAATCGTATTCTTTCATTTTACTTCTCTCAAATCGAATATATCTATTAGTACACTTTTGTTTTCTGTGAAAAACACTTGTAAGCAATTATTCTCTGCTGTAATATCATACACCATTCCTTGCATCCCCTTGTGTACGCCTTGCTTAGCATACTCTTCTTTTTCTACTATTACCCTTACTAGTATTTCAATTGGCTCTTTCACGTTTTCATAAATTAACTTCAAGTCTTCTTCCTTTATTGCTGTTCCAAACGGGTCGTCTTCAAAAAATACCAACCAACAACCGTCTATATTGCGAGGGTCTAATATTGTGCCCCTCATTCCTTTGTGTACTCCTTGTTTGGCGTACTTTTCTTTCTCTACTGTTACTTCAACGTAATCGTATTCTTTCATTTTACTTCTCCTCCATAAGGCGTTGTCAATTGTATTTTGCCATCGGGATATACCATCCAACCCGTCAAAAATTTTACTATTCCTTTCCCGTCTAATCGATTTAACTCTGTCACAATAGAAATACGCTGACCGTATTCGTTTAACAGACCGAGTTCAAAATCACCGTTTGAATATTTTTTATCAGCTTGTCTTGTAAGTTCATTCACAAGATATTTCGTATTAATTTTACCATACCCCCACTTTGTATACAACTGTATTTTTCCATTACCAACATATTCAGGCGAAAAAATATATCTTTCAAATTTTTCTTCCGGACATTCTGCCGTCACTTGCGGTCTTGGAATATCTAACAAATAGCAATGGCAATTTGGATGTAACGGATATTTAGGCATATTGTTTTTAGGGAAACAACACCTGTTAATGTTTCTACAGATAGCGCAATGACTACTTAAATTCCCTTTGATTACGTTCTTTGCTTTTTCTTGGCTTGTATACGCCGGTAATAATCCTTCATGGATAAATTGTATCCAACTAGCACTGTCGAATATCTGCAATATGCTATTTCTGACGTTTTCTAATTCTCTCACACTTTCTCCTCCATAAAAAAAGTCCCGCCACAGCGAAACTTTTCTTTTTACTTTTATTGTACGATATAGTGTCAATACCCGTATAAACTCTTTATGACACGAATTTTATAATTTAGAAAATAGCGTACCTTTCGATACGCTATTTATTATTGCTATTCGCTATTTTACTCTCCGTCAGTCGTGTTGTTATTCTCGACTACTTGCCGGAGATCTCGCTTTGCGATGCCGTATCCACGCTTTGCGTGTCTGCCGTTTCCTCGTCCTCTTGGTGAGGTACGATAGTGAACGCTACTACCTTAGAATTGCTATCTTTCATTCTCATGACTTTGACGCCTTGAGTATTTCTGCCTATCTTAGAGATTTCGTCGGCTTTAATTCTAATGATAATACCGTTGTCAGAGATAATCATTACGTCGTCCTCTGTCGGATGAACGAGTTTGAGGTTGACGACGTTACCCGTCTTGTCGTTGAGTACGCCGACTTTGATACCGCTACCGGCTCTGCCTTGCAGTCTGTATTCGCTGATATCCGTACGCTTGCCGTAGCCGTTCTCAGTGATGGTGAGTACTTCGCAGTCCTCTTTGACCTTGGTCATATCCACTACTACTTCGCCCTTGTCGAGCTTGATTGACTTGACGCCCATACTCGTTCTGCCGGTAGGTCTGATGTCCTCTTCGCTGAATCTAATACACTTGCCACCGCTTGACGCCATAATAATTTCGTCTTGACCGCTAGTGAGTTGTACGCCGATAAGTTCGTCTTCCTCGTTTGCAAAGGTGATGGCTTTCTTGCCGTTGTTGTTGATACGCACGTATTCGTCAAGTGTCGTCTTCTTGATAAGACCTTGCTTTGTCGCAAGCATCAAGAAGCCTTGGCTGTCCTTAGGTACAGGCACGTAAGCATTGATAACTTCTCCCGGCTCAAGATTGAGCAAGTTGACGATAGCTCTTCCCTTTGAAGTTCTGCTCGCCTCAGGTATTTGATAGCCCTTAGCGCGGTATACCTTACCCTTGTTGGAGAAGAAAAGGATATTGTCGTGGGTAGACGTGGTGATTACGTTCTCTACAAAGTCCTCTTCCTTGGTCTTGTGCGCAGATATGCCCACGCCTCCACGGCGTTGAGCCTTGTACTCGTCTACGGGCATACGTTTGATATAACCGTTGTGAGTAATGGAAAGAATTACGTCCTCTACCTCTATCAAATCTTCGATGTCAATATCGGAATAATCGTAGGTGATTTCCGAACGGCGCTTGTCGTTGTATCTGCTCTTGATTTCCAAAAGTTCCGTCTTTATAATCTCAACTACTCTTTGCGGTTTAGCGAGTATATCTCTCAAATCTGCAATCGTCTTCTCAAGTTCGGCAAGTTCTTCCTGAATCTTCTCTACTTCCAAAGCGGTAAGTCTTTGCAATCTCATTTCAAGAATTGCAATGGCTTGCTTATCGCTTAGTTCAAAGCCGTTCATAAGATTTTCAATAGCCGACTGTCTGTCTTTGGATTTCTTAATTGTTTCAATGACTTCGTCTATATTGGTCAAAGCCTTGACAAGTCCGAGCAAAATATGTTCTCTCTCCAAAGCCTTGTCTAGATCGTACTGCGTTCTTCTGACAACAACTGACTTTTGGTGCTTGATATATTCTTCAAGTATCTGCTTGATATTGAGTACCTTTGGCGTACCGTCTACAAGCGCAAGCATTATCATAGAGAAAGAGATCTGCATTTGAGTGTGCTTGTAGAGCATATTGAGCACGACTTGCGGATTGGCGTCTTTCTTGACGTCTACGACTATTCTCATACCCTCTTTGTCGGAGAGCTCGTGAATGTCTGCAATACCCTCTATTCTCTTTTGCTTTACAAGGTCAGCCATATTCTCTATGAGTTTAGCCTTGTTGACCTGATACGGAATCTCGGAAATAATAATCTTAGACTTGCCGGAACGGTCGTTTTCTTCTATTTCAGCTCTTGCTCTTATGATACAGTTACCTCTACCCGTGCGATAGGCTTTCTTTATTCCGCCACCGCCCATAATATACGCGCCTGTGGGGAAATCGGGAGCGGGAATATATTCCATAATTCCGTCAACGTCAAGCTCCGGATTTTCAAGCAACGCTATAGTACCGTCTATAACTTCTCCGAGGTTGTGCGGAGGAATGGACGTAGCCATACCAACGGCAATACCGTCCGAGCCGTTGACAAGCAAATTGGGGTATCTCGACGGCAGTACGACAGGCTGTTCTCTCGTATCGTCGAAGTTGGGATAAAAGTCTACCGTCTTTTTATCTATATCTCTTATCATTTCGTCGGCAATCTTGCTAAGTCTTGCTTCCGTATAACGATACGCGGCCGCAGGGTCGCCGTCAACAGAACCGAAGTTACCGTGACCGTCAACTAGCGTACATCTAATAGAAAAGTCTTGCGCAAGTCTTACCAATGCGTCGTATACCGAAGAATCGCCGTGCGGGTGGTATTTACCAAGCACGTCGCCGACGATAAGCGCGCATTTACGGAAAGGCTTATCGGACGTAAGACCCAATTCGTTCATTGCGTAAAGAATTCTTCTGTGAACCGGCTTAAGTCCGTCCCTTACGTCAGGAATAGCTCTTGATACGTTGACCGCCATTGCGTATGCAATAAAGGAGGTCTTCATCTCGTTGATAGCGTCTACTTCTACGACGTTGGTCTTATCCAGCATTTCAAAAATATTATCTTTCTTCTCTTCCATTTCAGCCTCCTATTATACGTCCAAATCTTTTACGAGATTTGCGTTTTCTTCAATGAACGTACGGCGCTTGTCAGGCTCGTCGCCCATAAGCACGCTAAATATTTCGTCAGCTTCTTCCGCGTCCTTAAGATTAACTCTAAGAAGCGTACGCGTCTCGGGATTCATAGTCGTATCCCAAAGCTGTTCGGCGTCCATTTCACCCAGACCTTTATATCTTTGAATTTCGCCCTTTCTGCCTATGCTCACGAGGAATTGCTCAAGCGATACGTCGTCATAGAAATAATTCTCTTTCTTGCTACCCTTTTGCGTAACCTTATAGAGCGGAGGTTGAGCGATATATACGTGTCCTTGCTCTACGATTGGCTTCATAAAGCGATAGAAGAAGGTCAATAGCAATATTCTGATATGACTGCCGTCTACGTCGGCATCGGTCATACAGATAATTCTGTCGTACTTGAGCTTGTTGACGTCGCAATCGTCGTGAATACCGCAACCGAACGTGGTGATCATATTCTTTATTTCTTCGCTCTCAAGCACTCTGTTAAGCCTAGCCTTCTCTACGTTGAGAATTTTGCCTCTTAGCGGGAGAATCGCTTGGAATCGTCTATCTCTGCCTTGCTTAGCCGTACCGCCTGCGCTATCGCCCTCTACGAGGTAAATTTCGCACTTTCTAGGGTCTTTGTCTGAGCAGTCTGCAAGTTTGCCGGGAAGAGTCGTAGATTCGAGCACGCTCTTACGTCTTGTCAAGTCCCTTGCGCTTCTAGCCGCGTCCCTTGCCTTTTTAGCGTTGACAGCCTTGAGCACAAGCTCTTTTGCCGACTTAGGATTTTCTTCAAGGTATTCGCCGAATTTCTCCGTCATAACCTTGGATACCACGCCTCTCATAAAGCTATTGCCGAGCTTGGTCTTTGTCTGACCTTCGAATTGCGGGTCAATAAGTTTTACGCTTACTATGGCGACTAAGCCTTCTCTGCAATCTTCGCCCGACAGCTTCTCTTCGTTTTTAAGCAACTTAAAATTAGTAGCGTAATCGTTGAATAATTTAGTAAGCACTGCCTTAAAGCCGTCAAGGTGAGTTCCGCCTTCGTGCGTATTTATATTGTTGGCGTATGAGAAAATATTTTCGCTATAGCTATCGTTGTATTGCATAGCTATTTCTACTTGGTATTGGTCGGTTTCCGCGTGAATATAGAAAGGCTTTTCAAGTACGCCCTTGTCGCCGTTGAGAACGTCCACGTATTCTACGATACCGCCCTCGTAATAAAACTCTTCTTGCTGTTCTTTCAAAGGTCTGCTGTCTTTGAGCTCTATTCTCAATCCCTTATTGAGATAAGCAAGTTCTTGTATACGGTGCTTTAGCGTAGCGTAATTAAAATCGGTAGTCTCGAATATATCCCTATCCGGATAGAAAGTAATGGTAGTACCTCTGTTGTTGGTATTACCTACCACAGCAAGCGGTCTTTGAGCAACGCCTCTGTTAAAGGTCATCTTATGAAGTTTACCGTTTTGCGCTACCTCAACGTCAAGCCACTCGGAGAGCGCGTTTACGCAAGATACGCCTACGCCGTGCAAACCGCCGGAGAACTTATATCCGCCACCGCCAAACTTACCGCCTGCGTGCAACTTAGTAAGTACGACTTCGACTGCCGACTTTCCTTCTTTGGGTATTATACCGGTAGGAATACCTCTACCGTTGTCTATTACTCGTACAGCGCCGTCTTGCATAATCTCGATTATGACCTTGTCGCAATAGCCTGCCATAGCCTCGTCAATAGCGTTATCCACTACTTCGTATACGAGATGGTGCAAACCTCTTTCGTCGGTTGAGCCAATATACATACCGGGACGTTTTCTGACAGGCTCTAAGCCTTCAAGAACTTGAATATTGTCCTGTGTATACTCATGATTCTTTTCGTTACTCATTTTTACCTCCGCGTCTTTTTTAGGAGCCTCTTCGCAAGTTCTCACAACCAACCTTGCTACCGATTTATGCGCTAAGTTCGTCTAACCAACACGCTCGTAACTCTGCTACGAGCGTAACGCTTATCCTCCTTATCGCAAAAATCGCTTACGCAATTTTGCTTGCGTCACTTGTTCATCGTCTCCTTATCATCTTGCTTTCACGCCTGCACGCGCACACACGTGCGTACACGCATACGCAAGATTATAATATTATAATAAAATTATTATATCATATTATATGTTTATATTCAAGTAATTTAAGGAAAATTTAGAATTTAATTTGTATTTATTATAATAAGCCTAATCGACGCTTTCTTTAGACACTGATACTAACTTGCTATGCTCCCTCTCCTCTCATTATTAGCATAGTCATTAAATAGCCTATCCGTAATCATTTCGTCACATTGACCGTTGTTCTTTCGTCATTTCGACTGTAGCGAAGCGAAATGGAGAAATCTCACTATTAGCGAAAACAATTAAAAAATCTGTCACATAAAATTGAATTTGATAAATTTACGTGATACAATATTCTCACTCCCCTAAATACTATTGTAAATTTACACAAGGAGGTGTATAATATGAGTGCGTTCAAAAACGTGCTTGGTTTTTTCTTGTCCAATAAAAAACAAAAAGAGAACAAGTCAGAATTTATACAGTATAAACATCAAGGAAATTGTAAAATCCCGTGTTGGGATTGCAACTCTAGGAAATATAGAATATTTCTAAGAAAGACCGAACCTACGCTACCTGCTCATCCAAATTGTGACTGCTTTTACAAAGATATTGAGGTAAAGCCAGTGGGTACTATATCACAAAAAGGTCTTGACTCACCAGATGTTTGGTTAACTTTATATAATAAATTGCCTGACTACTATATAACCAAAAAACAAGCAAACGAAATATATGGTTGGAGTTATAGAAAAAATACCCTAGCTGGCAAAGCTCCTGGAAAAATGATTGGCGGAGATATCTATTATAACAGTAGATTTATTCTTCCGCTACAAGACGGACGAATCTGGTATGAATGCGATATAGATTATATATCAGGCGCAAGAAATAGCAAAAGGTTGTTTTACTCAAATGACGGTCTAATGTTCTTTTCGCCCGACCATGGCGAAACTACTTTTTATCAAGTGAAATAAGGAGAATATAATAATGGAAATAATTATTGATAAAAATGATTATGCTACATATGGAAACTCTACTTATAAGGGTTTTTATGATAAATTAATGAATAAATTTAATATTGCTAATCTTGAGTATAACTTAGATAATCTTCGTGAATTTTTATGGCAAAACAGAGCTATAGGTTTTCAATTTGTCGTTATAGGCTTTGATTTAAGCAAAATTACAGAAGGCAAAAGTTATGACGACGTTAAATGGAAAGAAATATTCAGCGCTATAAACGGATTGGTTTTGATTAGCTCAAATAACACCTTGACTTTCAAAAATTGCGTAGGCGAATTCGTCAATAAAATTGTCATTGATAAAACAAATTACGCCTCATACGGTCACTATACTTTCAAAGGG
This sequence comes from uncultured Clostridia bacterium, assembly GCA_947176115.1. Taxonomy (GTDB): domain Bacteria; phylum Bacillota; class Clostridia; order Christensenellales; family UBA3700; genus RACS-045. Next base: position 3,618 of record CAMWPK010000001.1, on the reverse strand, counting down.
TTCTATAACGATATATATAATAAACTTGACGGGAAAAACAGCGTTGAATTTGAAAATATAGAAAATTGCCATTATAACGCAGATTTACTCAATGATTTTTTATGGAGTAATTATAGCGAGAATATAAAGTTTGTATTTCTCAATTTTGACTTACAAAAAATAAAGACACAAAAGACTTACGATAATTATGAATGGGGACTTATTATAGACGTTGTGAGCAGATTTGTAAATGAATATCCCAATAATACGTTAGAGTTCAAATAATATAATAATATGTCATTTCGAGCGTAGTCGAGAAATCTAAACCTATCCGCTACGCTCAAGTCTAAATGACAAATACTATCTTCTATCGCTCTTTAATATTGCATAATAAGCGGTATCGCAAATACCTTGATTATCTCTATCCGCCTTTCTCATAGTGCCTTCGTATTTCATTCCGCACTTTTGCATCACTTTGCCGGAATTAACATTGAGAATGTTATGTCTACTCTCTATTCTATCTACTTCTACTTTGTCAAACAAAAAGTCTATTACGGCGCTTAAAGCCTCTGAAGTAATACCTTGACGCCACCACTTTTTGCCTATGCAGTAACCAATATGTACGGTGTTGATATTTTCTTTTATATCTACTACTCCTATACTGCCTATAGGTTCGCCTATTTCTTTTAATACGATTGCCCAATCGTAAAAGTTATCATTGAAATAATTTTCTTTCAAAAAATTTATTCTCTCTTTCGCCTCGTCTACGCTCTTATAACTTTGCCAAGTAAGATACTTCGTAACATCGTCGCTAGAAACCCAATTATTATACATACTTTGCGCGTCATTATCTTGGAATCTTCTCAATATCAATCTATTAGTTTCTATCGTTTGCGTGCCTATATGCTTCATTATTTCTTTTCCTTTTCTATCAATATTCTATTATGCGCTATATCCATATCAAAATCGGTACAAGTGATTAGAGTTTGAAGTCCGCTGGATAATTCCATAAGTTTTCTACGACGCTCGGGGTCGAGTTCCGAGAGCACGTCGTCGAGAAGTAGCACGGGTTTTTCTCCCACTTCGCTCTCAAAGAGATATATCTCTGCAAGTTTAAGCGACAATGCCACGCTTCTCTGCTGACCTTGAGATCCGAATTTGCGTACGTCTATGCCGTTTATTTTTATTGATATATCATCTCTGTGCGCGCCAAATGACGTATAAAGAAGATTTAAGTCCTTGTCAAAGTCTTTTCTTAATCTATCAAAAAAAGCCTCTTGCATGGCTTTAATTTCGCCGTATTCTACCTTACTTTCGTACTCAAGTTCTAAATCTTCGAGATTACTCGTCAATTCATTGTGCATATTCTTGGCAAAGCCTTTAATTTTGTCAATAAATTCATAGCGCTTTTGAATAATATACGCGCCGTGCTCGGCAAGCTGAACGTCCCATCCGTACAACATTTCCGGCAAGGCCTTTACGTCGCGGTGTTCTTTTAGAAGTTTGTTACGTTGAGTAAGTATGTTATTGTATTTGGATAGCGAATAAAAATACTTTTTATTTTGTTGAGAAAGACTTATATCTGCAAATCTTCTTCTCTCCTGCGGGCTTTCCTTAATAAGTTTCATTTCGTCTGGCGAAAAGAAAACTATATTAAGTATACCTATTATTTCTCCCAACTTTACAAGCGGTATGCCGTCTACGGCTATTCTCTTTTTATTTTGACTGTCTATTGAAAATTCAATGGTATTTAGTGTCTTGTTTTTTCTTAGAACTACCTTTATATAGGCAATATCGTTGCCCCACTTAATCATTTCCTTATAGTTGTTAGTACGCGGAGATTTACCTATACCAGAGCAATAAATACTCTCCAAAAGATTAGTCTTACCGCTTGCGTTTTGTCCTACTATAATATTAAGACCTTCTTTGAAAGTCACTTCTTTAATCTCATAACTGCGAAAATTCTTAAGTTGAACGCTCTCAATATACATAGATATATTTTACAATAATTTAGATATTTTCTCAACATTTTTATTGAAATATTTTGCTTTTTATATTATAATAGTCGTATGGAAGATTGTAAGAAAATTTGGAATGAATTATTGTTAGGAATATCCAATAAAATATCCACTGTAAGCTACGATATGTGGTTTAATTCGCTACAGCCTCTGACAGTAGCTTATAACAAACTTATTATTGTATCTCCTCTTAAATCTACCAAAAATACTATATACAACAATTATAGAGATATTATTCTAGAAGAGATAAAAAAACTCAATTATACTTACATAACCGATTTTGTAATTATCACACCCGACGAAGTATCAGTCTATGAAAGTCATATTCAAGAGTCCAAAGAAGAAGTCAATAATGATAATATCGATAGCAAGAGTTTTTTTAATTCAGACTTTGTATTTGACAAATTCGTCGTCGGTCAAAGCAACCAAGTAGTTTACGCCGCTGCAAAAGCTATAGCAGAACAACCCGGTACTTTGCACAATCCTCTTTTTATTTACGGAGGAGTTGGTCTTGGCAAAACGCATATTATGAACGCTATCGGTAATGAAATCTTGAAAAAGAATAAAAAAGCCAAGATAATTTACTGCACTACGGAACAGTTTGTCAACGACTATATTGACAGTATTAAAAATAATAAAGACAACGAACAAAATAGAAGATTTAGAGAAAAGTATCGCAACGTCGATATACTTATGATAGACGACGTACAATTCTTGGCTGGCAAAACGGGAACTCAAGAGGCGCTTTTCCACACCTTCAACGACTTGTATCAATTCAAAAAACAAATAGTTCTCTCCTCTGACCGTCATCCAAAGGAACTTACTTTCTTAGAAGAAAGATTACAGTCAAGATTTGCAAGCGGTCTTACGGTGGATATATCTACTCCAGACTTAGAAACAAGAATTGCCATACTTCAAAAGAAGGCTTTTTATAAGAACGTAAATCTTCCTATAGAAGTGGTATATTTTATAGCGGAAAAGATAGACAGCAATATAAGAGAACTCGAAGGAGCTCTTCAAAAGGTAATTTTCTACTGTCAATTGCTTGGTAAAGAACCAAACAGTATCGACATAATCAAAGAAGCTCTGAAAGACGATATTGACGTCACTACTCACATATTGTCAATGGATACCATTGTAGACGCTACTTGCTCTTACTACAACGTCAAAAAGCAAGACGTAATAGGCAAGAAAAAACTTAAGCAAATAGTTATGGCAAGACAGATAGCTATTTATCTTATTTATGATATGATGGGAGTACCTCTAGCCTCTATAGGAAGTTATTTTGGAGGAAAGGACCATACTACTATTATGTACGCAAGAGATAAGATAGAAGACCTTATCAAAGAAGATAACTTGATAAACAACCAAGTTAAAGACATAAAAAATATGATTCAAAAGAGATAATTATAAGCAAAAAATAACTGCTTATAATAAAAAATATATAACCGATTGACATAATAGATAAATAAAAATATCTTTTTGTGGACAATGTGGAAAACTAAAATTATTTATCAACATACTTATAAACATAAAATTATTAAATTTTATTGATTATAGGTCGATTAAATAACTTATCAACATTTCCACTCCCCTTATTGATATTATCATTATCTAATAA